>CAZRDS010000049.1:1055-9070 GCA_964598895.1 uncultured Gammaproteobacteria bacterium
CAGCTGACGGCGGCTCATAAGAGACTTCACGCGGCCGCGGGTAATGATCTTTTCAACCATTGGACGCACAGCCTTCGCTTTGGCAAGCGTGGTGTTGACGTGCTCATGGATCAGCACAGACGTGGCCAAGTTGCGCAACAATGCGCGACGTGGGCCCGCCTTGCGATCGAGAGTTGTACCTGTTTTACGATGGCGCATAGGAGTTTAGAAAAGGGGGAGCTCTTAGGCAGTCTCCGTATAGGAGAGCTCCTTCAGAACGTTCACGTAATCATTGAGAATCCCGACACCCTGGTTGACAGCGTCAACTGGGTCGATACTGCCGTCTGTTTCAACCTTCAAGACAAGCTTGTCGTAGTCTGTTTTATCTCCAACGCGCGTTGCCTCCACCTTGTAGGACACGTTCACGATTGGACTGTAGAGAGCATCGATGGCGATCGTTCCGAGTTCAAGTTTTTCCTTCACGCGCTCTTCCGTTGGGCGATAGCCACGGCCTTTTCCAATCCAGACCTCCATGTCGAAGCTGGCGGAGTTTTCAGTGAGCGTTGCGATGTGCAAATCCGAGTTGACGATCTCGACCAAGGCATCCTTGGAGAAATCTGCAGCCGTGATGGCGCGTGCGCCTTTTACAGAAAGAGACAACTTGACCGGTTCATCCGAGAACACCTTCGCTCGGAGGAGCTTAAGGTTCAAAATGATTTCAAGGATGTCTTCTTTGACGTGTGGAGCGGTCGAATATTCATGGTCAACTCCTTTGATACGAACTGCGATAACAGCGGCACCCGAGAGCGAAGAAAGGAGCACGCGGCGAAGAGCATTTCCCAATGTCGTTCCGTAACCTTGTGCGCAGGGCTCAACTACCAGTACCCCCTCATGTGGACGATCACCACGCACGAATTGAATTTTGTTGGGTAGCAAAAGTGGTTCCAACATAGGTGGGAGGGATAGGGTTAGTGACGCGAGTAGAACTCAACAATGAGCTTAACGTCGAAAGGTGTCTGCAAATCCTGACCAGTAGGAATAGATGTTACCTGAGCAGCGTAGTCTGCTGCCCGCACAGCGACCCAGGACGGTGCTTCACGCTTTGTCAAACCTTCTTCAATCCCCTTCCAGAGTGCCTTCTGACGCTTATTTTCACGGAGGGAAATCGTTTCACCAACACGGACGCGGTAAGAGGCGACATTCACTTTCTTGCCGTTCACGTTGAAGTGAGCATGGGAAACTGCCTGACGTGCAGCTGCACGCGTCTTCGCGAAACCAGCACGGTAAACCAAGTTATCCAAACGACGCTCAAGAAGAGAAATCAGTGTTTGGCCGGAGTCTCCACGCTTCGAGACCGCTTCGTCAAAGAGGTTGCGGAACTGGCGCTCGCTGAGTGCATAAATACGCTTCGCCTTTTGCTTTTCGCGAAGCTGCTTTCCGTAGTCCGTGAGACGGGTGCGGCTAGTTGGACCGTGCACACCTGGAGCGTATGGGCGACGTGCCAATGCTTTGGTGTGAGCGGTACGATCTGAGAGTGGAATTCCTTCGCGGCGAGAGTGTTTCGCCAAGATTTGTAACGTCTTCATAAAAAATATCTGGGAGGGACGTTAGACACGACGCGCACGCTTTGGGCGGCAGCCGTTGTGAGGAACTGGGGTGATGTCCTTGATGGTGAGCACGTTCAAGCCGTTGGCGTTCAAGGCACGAAGTGCCCCTTCACGACCCTGACCAGGACCCGCCATGTAGACGTTCACATCCTTCAGTCCGATGTCTTTAATCTTCTCCGTCAAATCACGCACAATCACGGACGCGGCGTAGGGAGTGGACTTCTTTGGACCACGGAAACCCGCGACACCAGCGCTGCACCAGCCAAGAACGTTGCCGTTCATGTCGGTCGCACTCACGATCGTGTTGTTGTAGGTAGCCTGAATGTAAATCTTGCCCTGAGAAATCTGAGGACGAGCTTTCTTGCTGGCTGTTTTCTTCGACTTGGACTTAACGGTCTTGTCTGCCTTGGCGGTTTTCTCCGCAGGCTTAGTAGAGGACGTTAGGTTCTTGGCTTCATCGGACATAGGATGTCGTGAGGTCTAGAATATGGGATTATGTCTTTTCGAGTTTACGCTTACCGGATCCCATCGTCTTACGGACGTTTCCGCGAACGGTGCGGGAGTTGGTGACTGTACGCTGACCACGAACGGGAAGGTTCTTGATGTGGCGTGTGCCGCGGTAGCAGCCGATTTCCTTCAGGCGCTTGATGTGAGACAGGACTTCGCGCTTGAGGTCACCCTCGACACGGTAGTTCTTTTCTACTTCATCGCGGAGCGTGTTGGCTTGAAGCTCGGTCAAATCTTTGACACGAATGTCAGGCGAGACTTTGGTTGTGGTGAGAATCTTCTTCACCGTCGTCGGACCGATTCCGTAGATATAGGTCAGAGCGATTTCGATGCGCTTCGCGCTCGGGAGGGTGACACCTGCGATACGAGCCATAATTAGCCTTGGCGTTGCTTATGTTTAGGATTCTTCGGACAGATAACATGCACTCGGCCTTTGCGGCGGAGTACTTGGCAGTCGCGACACATGGATTTGACAGAGGACCGTACCTTCATAAAATGTGTATTTCGTGGGCTATAATCTATAGGTGATTCGACCTTTTGTCAAATCGTAAGGGGTCATTTCGACCTGAACTTCGTCGCCTGGCGTGAGGCGGATTCGGTTCATGCGCATTTTGCCTGAAAGATGGCACAAAATGACCTGGCCATTTTCCAATTTGATACGGAAGGTTGTAGCAGGAAGGTTTTCGATAACCGTACCTTTGACAACAACGAAGTCACGATTCGCCGCTGTTGGGTTACCGGCCATAGGAAAAACGAGATAACATGAGAAAAGAATGAGAAAAAAGAAGTAAATTTATGCTAAAAATACAGGATTCGTGTTGGACTGTCAACGGAAACTGGGGATGAATCCCTGTATTTTAAGCCTTTGGACCCGTCACAACTGCCTTAATACGACGCACTCCTGCGGAAACAGCCTCCTCTTTCTGGATCTTGAAAGAACCGAGTTCTCCTGTATGCGTAACGTGCGGCCCTCCGCAGATCTCTTTGCTGAAGTACCCCCGAGCTTCGTCCCCTACAGAGTACACCTTGATCTTGCCTTCAACCTGGGCGTATTTGTCCTCAAAATAGCCAAGCGCCCCCGTTCCTTTGGCTTCTTCGTTTGTATGCTCGGAACAAACGACCGGGAAATCTTTCTCAATCGCCTCATTCACTTGGCGTTCTACTTCGGCGAGCTCTGGGTCGGTCATTTTCTGAGAGTGCGAGAAGTCGAAGCGCAAACGCTCCGCGGTGATGTTCGATCCTTTCTGCTGGACGTGGTCGCCTAAAACGTTCTTTAGGGCACGGTGCAACAGATGAGTGGCTGTGTGGAGACGGGTGGTTTCTGCGGACTGGTCTGCAAGACCACCCTTAAAGGCACCTGCGGAAGAGGTACGCGAAAGCTCCTGATGTTTTTTGAACTCAGACTCAAAGGCATCACGGTCTACTTTTAGACCCTTTTCAAGGACGAATTCCTCCGTCAGCTCCCAAGGGAACCCATAGGTTGAGAAGAGAACGAAAGCCTGCTCACCTGTAAGCGCTCCCCCCTGAAGCATGCGCTCCGCTTCACGGAGGCCTTTTTCGAGCGTCTTGGAGAATTTTTCCTCCTCCTTTGTGATCTCAGCCAAAATAAACGCACGCTTTTCTGCAAGCTCTGTGTAATGCCCGGAAAACGTATCAACCACAATCGCGGCAACAGTTGGAGCGAAGTTCGTCACACCCAAACGACGTCCCTCTCGAATAGCACGGCGGAGAAGACGACGAACAATATCGCCTTGACCCACGTTAGAGGGAGCAACCCCGCGAGGATCGCCGATGATAATCGTCGCGGCCTTGATGTGATCCGCCGCAATCCGAAACGCTCGTGTCACCGTTGGATCTGAGTCGTACGCCTTACCTGAGAACACTTCAAGCTGAGAAATAATTTGCGCCAAACCATCCGTATGAAAGATATCTGGATCATTGTTCAGAGCCATCAGAATACGCTCCAACCCACCCCCGAAATCTACGTTTGGTTGAGGGAGTTTTTCAAAACCCGACTCTGTTTTTTTATACTGCATGAAGACATTGTTTCCGATCTCGAGGAAACGTCCACAATCACAGTTCACATGACAAGGCTCACCTGCCCATGGTGACTGTTCATGGAGTTTACGTTCCGCCCCAAAATCCCAGAACATTTCTGTATCTGGTCCACCTGGCTCGCCAACGGGCATCTTATTTGGAACACCAGCACGTGACCACCAGTTTTTCTTTTCGCTGTAATAAAATATTCTCTGACCTGGCGAAATCCCATCTCGCTCTGCGTTTTCGCCAACTTCAGCCGTCACACCCTTTGAAGCAAAACATTCCTGCCATAATTTGACCGCCTCTTCATCACGGGGAATGCCCAGCGAGTCATTTCCACGAAATGCTGTGACATAAAAACGCGATGGATCGAGTTTTAGGGCATCGAACAAGAATGAGAACATCCATCGCACCTGATCTTGCTTGAAATAATCTCCAAGGGACCAGTTTCCCAACATCTCAAAATTTGTAATGTGACGATTGTCCCCCACTTCTTCGATATCTTGCGCACGGAAACACTTTTGAGAGTCGACCAAGCGACGACCTTGGGGATGGGGCTGACCCAACAGATACGGAACCATCGGCTGCATGCCGGAGCCGGTAAAGAGGGTCGTTGGATCGTTCTCTGGCAGGAGGGACGCAGAAGGCAGAATCGCGTGACCACGATCAGCGAAGAAACGAAGATAGGCAGAACGCAGCTCAGACAAGGTCATAGGTTGACCACAGAGTAATGGGTTTCAAACGAGCTCGCAAGCTTACGTCTTGACCGGCAAGCGAGGAGCGAACAGACGCTGATTGAGAGACTCGGCTTGGTTAACGAAGACCTTGAGGAGCGTGGCATCGAGTTCTGGGACGGCATCCTTTTTCCAGGCGAAGAGGAGGAACGCCCGCAGGTCATTCGGCATATCAGATGGCACCACTAAGACGTCTCGATCGTCCTCACAGCGGATGAAGGCGTGCGATACCTTCTGCTCAGCAATCGCCCGTAAGTCCTTATTCGCAACACGAATCGCACGCCCATTACTCGTGATATGGAAAAATTCACGATCTGTGCGCAAATGAGATAGTTCGACAAATCGCAACAAAACAACCTGAGCATCAGCCGCAGCTAAGGCATGGGCAACCAGAGCCCCAAACAGTTCGCGCGCAACCTTTTTCTCACCCAACCCAACCGACGCTTCATTCGCGACACGCTTAAGCAATTCAAGCTTGCGATTCATGGAACCGATATACGCGTAGGATTCGATCAATTCGGACTTCACGCGCAGATATTCATCCTGCACATGCTCTTGCTCATGCTCTCGTTTTTCCATCAATCGTTCGTAGGTCGTAAAGACAAGGAGCCCAGCCAACCCAAAAACGAAAATAGTCAGTTCTTCAAGAGCCGTTTCAGATAAGCCCAGGTAGCCGCGTGTGTAGAGAGAAGGTGATAAAACAGCCAATGCAAAGCACACCAGATACACGAGATAGATCCATTCCAACCGGATCGGACGAATCGACATAGGCAAAACCGGTTAAACAAGTGAAGGGTCGAGTAAAATACCACCACCGAGACACTCAGGCCCTTGATAGAGCACCGCTGATTGACCAGGGGCTAACGCCCACACAGGCTCCTTGAAGCGTAACGTGAGCGAGCCATTGTCGACAAGCGTCAACATCGCCTGCGCCGGAGCTTGCCGATAGCGAATCGCGACCTCAACCTCACACGACTTCCCCAGTTCTACAGGAATACGCCCAGTCCAATGGAGATCGCCTACCATCGCGACCTGGGTATAAAGCAGTGGATGTTCGTGCGCGGGGACGACAACAAGCTGATTTTTGGCGCGATTTTTTGAAGCGACGTACCAAGTGGCTTGTCCGTGGGAGATATTCATCCCTTGACGTTGACCGATGGTATAAGCATCCAAACCATCGTGCTGGCCGAGGACTTCACCCTCCGGTGTCACAATATCGCCTGGACGGGAAGGAATACGCTTACGCAGAAACTCATGGAAATTGAGTTTTCCCAC
This sequence comes from uncultured Gammaproteobacteria bacterium, assembly GCA_964598895.1. GTDB lineage: Bacteria > Patescibacteriota > Patescibacteriia > 2-12-FULL-60-25 > 2-12-FULL-60-25 > JAGOTP01. The sequence continues at coordinate 7,198 of CAZRDS010000049.1, forward strand.
GAAACAGATACCCTGACTGTCCGGCTTAGTCGCGGTAGGGAGTTCATGTTTAGCCGCCAGTTCTCGCACTTCAGTCTTTTTGAGATGCCCGACGGGGAAAAAGGTTTTTTGAAGAGCCGCTTGAGAGACACGATAGAGAAAATAGGACTGGTCTTTTTGTTCGTCGAAACCCTTTAGGAGATGGGCTGAACCATCTGCATCATGGCGAACCTGCGCATAATGCCCGGTCGCGACCGCATCAAAGCCAAGTTTCATCGCGTGCTCAAAAAAGAGGCCGAATTTAATCTCCTCGTTGCAGAGAACGTCTGGATTTGGCGTTTCCCCTTTTTCATAGCCTTGGAACAAGCGGTCCAACACACGAGCACGGTACTGTTCTTCAAAATCAAAGGTGAGAAGCGGGATCCCTAATTTTGCGGCGACGCGCAGCGCATCTCGACGTTCGCCACGCCACTGACACTCGCCCGTCCAAAGATCCTTGCTGTCAGACCAGTTCTTGATGAAGCCACCGACCACCTCATAGCCTTGTTCAACTAAAAGCGCCACGGAGAGACTCGAGTCGACTCCGCCGGACATACCGACCAGAATGCGCTTCTTTGATGATTCAATCATGGGGTGGGTGCTTGCGAGAGGTAACGGCTCTTCACTTGCGAGGCAACTCGCGCTTAAGATTGTCGCTCCGATATACTCTCGGGGATCTACGCTCCGTTTTTATCCGTTCGCAATCTGCTCACAAGAGGCTCAAACGCTCCTCGCAGCGTTCAGATCTATCACCTCTCGCAAATCCTTAACTACATGGATGAGGCGACTTAGGCTGAAGCGGCTTTTCGTGCCTCTTTGGCAGCCTTTCCAACTCGAACGGCGGCAAGACCTTGGGTCAGGTCTCCGTTCTCGGCTTCTTGGACAGCGAGCTGACCACAGGCGGCTTCGATATCTTCACCGAAAGTAATGCGGTGAGTAGCTGGAATGTGGCGATCGTGCAACCAACGAATGAAGACGTTGCGATCCGCACGGGCCGTACCTTGGAACGCTTCCGTTTCGTGGTATTTGATGAGGTTCACGTGGAACAAGCGACAATCCTCGCCCAACCAGCGTGCGAGTGCGTCCGCATCCACTTCACGATCGTTGATGCCTTTTAAAAGAAGATACTCGAACATGATTTTACGATTCGTTTTTTCCATGTAGACCTCGAGTGCCGCACGGAGCTTCGAGAGCGGGTAGGCTTTGTTGACGGGCATGATCCGCGAACGAACCTCGTCGATCGCAGAGTGGAGCGAGATAGCCAAGTTCACCTGATACGGCTCATCCGCCAAACGTAAAATACCCGGCACGACACCGCAGGTAGAGATACTGATACGACGCGCGCCAATGTGGAGCCCTTCTTCGCTGTTCATGATCTTAATCGAGCGCATGACTTCATCGTAGTTATGCATCGGTTCACCCATACCCATGAAGACCACGTTGCTCACCTTAGAATCATGCTTCTTTAACCAACGCTGAACCTGAACGACTTGTTCAACAATTTCTTCGGCGGTGAGATTACGCTTCAAGCCCATCGTACCTGTTGCACAAAAGGTACACGCCATCGCACAGCCAACTTGGGAAGAGATGCAAACCGTGTCACGCTCATCTTCGTGGCGCATTAAAACGGTTTCGATCTTCTTCCCATCCACACATGCAAACAGCGTCTTGACGGTGTCCCCTTGTGGGCTCTCTTGGACCTGCACAATGGTCAGTTCATTCCAGGGAAATTCCTTGGCAGCTTCTTCACGCAAATTCTTTGGAAAGGTCGTTACCTCATCCCACGAAGAAGCAAGCGTATGAAAATACGCTTCTTTGACCTGAGCTAAGCGAAAAGCGGGTTGCTTCCGTTCAG
>CAZRDS010000050.1:0-8927 GCA_964598895.1 uncultured Gammaproteobacteria bacterium
ATCAAGGCAAGTTTATACGGTGAAATGCTATGAAGCTTCCTATTGAGGCTATCACGGGCTTTCAGCGTGCGTGGCACATGTCGTTTGGTGAGGAGATATCTACGGAAAGGGCAGAAATGGAAGGTATCCAACTCCTCAACACATTCAGTCTAATTCTTAACAAAAATGAATATGAACAACACGGAAAATCACAATCAACCTGAAGAATTGATCGAAATTACCCCAGCTCAATTCTTTGATAGTAAGAAGCAGCTCGCTATTGTTTCTGTTCCAATACCGAAAATCACTTCCGATAAGAAACGATGGTTTGCTCTGATTACGTCTCGTCGTGAGCATCATAGTCAGACGGATGAGTCACTATCGAAAATGGGGTACTACACAGGACGTTCACCGCGCCCCAAGCAGCGATGGTCCTGGAGATCGATATCAAGGTTTCTTAAGCAACAAAGTTCTGGAACGCTCGCAGAGGCTTATGGACAAATCCTTCAACAGCTCGAAAGTCATATCGATCTAGGGGCGTATCAGAATAACGAAGTGCTCGCCCTTTGGATTATTGGAACCTACGTTTTTCGAATGTTCCCAACATACCCATATATTCATCTAAACGGCATGGCTGGGGCGGGTAAAACGAAGACGCTGTATCTCGTGTCGTTAATGGCATTTAATGGCTGTGTAGGGACAGATACAACGCCTGCGGCGCTCGTGCGACTTACGCATGATAATCAATCAACTCTCTGCCTCGACGAGATTGAGAAATTACAGAGTGCGAAAGATGAAATGAGTAAATCTGCGCTCGCAATTTTAAACGTCGGCTATAAGCGAGATTCGTCGGTTCCTAAGCTACAGATGACTGAGAATGACTGGGAGATTAAAGAGTTTGATCCCTATAGTCCCAAGGTTCTGGCTGGAATTCGTGGACTTGAGGGCACGTTATCGAGTCGGTGTATCTCGGTGATGCTTATAAAATCTGAAAATGAAGTGATTGTTAACAGTGAAGTTGATGGTGATGATCCTGTTTGGGGAAAAATAAGAGATTTGGTTTACGAAGGAGTGATGTCGGGTGAATGGATTCAGATCAAAGAAGTATATTCTGGAATAACTGATTCCGGCATCAAGGGGCGCTCATGGGAAATCTGGAGACCAATTCTAGCCATTGCGAAGCATTTGAATAGCTCTTATGCGGGACTGTATGAACGTCTCCGGCAATTCGCCTTTGATCAATCACTTGATAAAACAGCGATTATGCTAGAAGAGAATTCGACAACGAAAATTCTCCAAGCGCTACAAGAATACTTCCTAACGAAAACCAAATCACAGGTGTCCTTCATTGCGCTTCAGGAATTACTGGATTTTATTGAAAGCTATGATGAAGAGACATTCCGCGATTCAAGATCTGGGTTCCGTCACGCCTGGGTGAATACTCGGTGGTTATCCCACGAACTTCGAAAAATTGGACTTGTGAAGGGACCAGCTCAACAACGAAAGTTTTTAGGGAAAAATGTGAAAGGGTTTGACGTGGATTACTCAGAGCTTAAACGATGTATGAGGCTGCATGGCTTGAATCCGACTCAGGAAACTTTAACCCAAGTATAATTTACTCGAAGACAGATATCTTTTGACTGGTTACTCGGCTACCTGTGTTACTTATGTATCGAAAACTACCTGTTAAATAGGTTCGTAACTGGGTAGCCGAGGTAACCGAAAAAAAGAGCTACTATGTATGGAAAGCAATGAACAGAAACACAAAAAGAACTCGTTAGCACCACTTTCTAAATCAATGAGCCTAGAAAATTTTAGAACTTGGTTACGAGATCTATCAAGCAGCCTGGATCCAGAAACTCTTCTTGAAGAGGTGAAAGAAGCCGTCTTAAGTGGTATTGAGACATCAGGATCGCTTGGCAAGGATCAATCGGTGTTGATTAGTAAGGGGATTATGATGCTTGCGCATGAGCGACACTATCTCGTTGCTGAGTCTGTATTTGATGAGGGATGGAGGCCGATGATTATGGATTTTGCCCACTGTATTCAGAAAGAATATAGCTGCAAAGAAAATAGTGAGATTGCGTTGGCTGGTCTCGCAGCAAGCGCTTACTATCGTTCGCTTAAAGCGGCTCGAAAGCTTAATGCATTACTTGAAAAGACGGAAATAGGAATGACGGGCGTTAATCTCATGACGGCGGTTAGCAAGGAGATCGATCGTGCAGAACGTCAGTATCTCAGTGCGATTGAAACACTGCGCAGCCGAAGACAGCCCCAAATGAATGTGAAGATTCAAACGAAGACAGCCTTTTTCAACGAGAATCAGACAATAAATTGCACGCCTCAATCCTATGCGAAACCCAATGACCCTCAATGATTACGGAAAACAAAGGGCACTTGCTGATGTATGCCAAAAAATCGAAGCGCGGAAGATTATCCGTGAACACAGGAAGTTGATGAAGCATAGTTTGGGAGAGAGTGGCATCGATATTAACGAAGTACACATATCATTTACAGGCAGTAGAACGGGCAATGGGGGTATGCGATTTTGGTTCATCTGTCCAGCCTGCTTGAAGCGTGTCGGCACCCTCTATCAGCACTTTGGCGGCATAGGTTGCAGGACTTGCTGCAAATTGGACTACCGATCTCACAGGTATAAAGGGATGATCGAATCAAGCTTGGGAACTTCGTCGAATTAAGGTAAAATTAACTATAGATATGAATGAAAATATGCAGCCGAACGCGAAGAATATTCGATTTTTCCTGTATGCTCGGAAATCGACTGAATCGGACGACAGACAGGTTTTGAGTATCGACTCCCAGATCGAAGAGACGCAAAAAATGGCAGCGGCTCAGGGGCTCAAAATTGTCGGTGTTTTCAAGGAGCAGATGAGTGCCAAGGCTACGGGTCGTCCGAAATTCAACGAGATGATGGATCGGATTGAAAAGGGCGAAGCGAACGGAATCATTGCATGGCATCCAGATCGTTTGGCTCGTAACGCTGCTGATAGTGGACGGATTATTGATTTACTAGATCGTGACATACTGCTCGATCTAAAATTCAACCAGTATAACTTCGAGAAGACGCCGCAAGGGAAGTTTATGCTGACGATTATGATGGGTCAGGCGAAATACTATTCTGATAACTTGGGAGAGAACGTGAAGCGTGGCAACCGTTCGAAGCTGAGTCTCGGTTGGCTTCCTGGACTGGCTCCGCTCGGCTACCTCAATAAACTGGATGACCATACGATCATTCAGGATCCTGAACGTGCACCGATCATACGTCGTATCTTCGATGCGGTTCTTCTTGGAACCTCACCTTTGCAGATCGTACAAATAGCCAATAACGAGTGGGGTTTGCGAACACGGTACAAAAAGCCTTTAGCTACTTCCAAAATATACGAGCTATTACGAAACCCATTTTACGCGGGGCTTATTGAGCGAAAAGGGGAGCGATATCAGGGTGCGCATGAGCCAATTATTTCTTGGGGAGAATATCTGAGACTACAAGAGATTCTGAGCGGCCGATCATCTCCACATACGGTCTCCTATGAGTTTGTCTTTAGAGGGTTTATTCGCTGTTCATGTGGTCGCATGGTTACGCCGGAGCAGAAGATCACAAAGGGAAGGACATATCGTTATTATCACTGCACATGGTCAAGGAAGCGTGGTGAAGAGAAATGCGAACAGCCCGTGATTGAAGAAGGGGAGCTTGAGAAGCAGATTATCCGTGCCCTCAAGGCTGTGAGACTCCCGCATCCACTGGCAGCATGGTTAAAGGATTGGTTACCTCTGCAGCATGAATACGAAGCGCGTACCCGCCTTAAAGACCTCGAAGCGTTGCAGAAAGAGTATGCGACCGGACAAATATTCTTAGATCGTCTTCTTGATGCCTACTTGAAGAACCTTATCGTAGAAGAAGAATATCAGCGCCGAAAGAAGGAAAAGGAGGACGCGCTGTTTCTCGTCAAAGAAAATATCGAGGGCTTTGAACACCGTGTAAAGCGCTGGGAGGAGTCTTTGATTGAGGCCTTCGATTATTCGATGTTGCCACCTGAGAAGACAGAAGATCCTAAATCTCCTCTGTCGAAAACGCTTCTTCAACAAATCGCTTCGAAACTCGTGTTACATGATAAAAACCTAGCGATTGATTTGAAAAGGCCGTATGTATTGCTTGGAGAGATCAATACGCTCGTGAATCAAAATTTGGATAGCTTCGAAACTATGAAAACCCGCATGGCTCTAACAAAAAACCCATCTTTACTAGATGAGTTTCCTGTATGGCAGGGACGGGGGGAATCGAACCCACGCTAAAGGTTTTGGAGACCTTTGTACTACCATTATACGACGTCCCTAAAAGTGAATTGTGGTCATAAGAATAGCGAGTTTGAAGAAAAATGGCAATTGAATCGATCTGCGAGCAAAAATGCGTTCGGCGTCCGACCAAGGGGTGGTCGGACGCCGAGGCGTCTCAGAGGCGGGGGAAATCATTGTCTCCGAAGAGGAGTGCCTGCGCCTTGGGCAGGACGAGGAAGCCCGTGATCGGCAGCTCATCGCCCAGCGGTCCAATGGCGAAGACGGTGAGATCTTCGTGGCCCAGTCCCATACAGAATCCCTTGCCAGTGAGCTGTTCTTGGCAGATGCCGACGTACCCACCGGCCGTACGGAACCCGACGTAGAAGGGCTTTCCGTTCGACTCGACGGTGGCGACGATCATCATCGGCCACTGGAAGTTACGCATGAAGAACATGCGGACTTCGCTCGACACGCTCGGTGGGGCGTTGGGATCGCCCTTGATGAGCGTCCCTTGGATCTGTGTCCGTGTGCTCGCCTCCCAAGCGAGCGTGCGCTTCAGCCAGCGAAATGTGTCCTGCAGAGATTGAGCCAACGGAACTCGCATGATGTGGTACCTCCTTTTTTCTTGTACAGGATGAAGAACGCAAAAACAAGGACCCAAAGACAAAAATGTCTTTGGGTCCTTGTGGGGTAATTACCCCGAAGGCTCTACGTTAGTCTTTGTAGATCGGATGGGTTTCTGCTATTTCACGCACGCGCTTCGCTACCCGCTCTTGCACGCTTGAGTTGCAGGCATTTTTAAGCGACTCCGCAATCAAACGTGAGATCTCTTCGGCTTCAATCTCATTGATGCCGCGTGTGGTGATAGCGGGCGTGCCGATACGAATTCCAGAAGGATCCATTGGGCTCCTTGGATCAAACGGCAACATATTCTTGTTAATGGAAATTCCTACTTTTTCAAGGACAATCTCCGCTTCTTTTCCGCCCACACCCCATGGGGTGACATCGACGAGTAATAAATGATTATCGGTTCCACCGGACACGAGTTTTGCTCCTTCGCGCAAGAAGGATCGTTCCATGGCAACGGCGTTCGCGAGTACGCGTTCCTGGTACATCATAAATGAAGGCTGCAACGCTTCATGAAATGCGACGGCTTTGCCTGCGATCACGTGCTCGAGGGGTCCGCCTTGGGCGCCCGGGAAAACGGCACTATCAATTTTTTGAGCAAGGGTGCGTTTGCCGTCCGGGTCCAAACGGTCTTTCTCTTTACACAGAATCATCGCTCCGCGTGGCCCGCGCAGTGTTTTGTGGGTTGTGGTGGTGACAACGTCGGCGTAGGGGACGGGGTCTGGGGCGAGTCGCGCGGCGACGAGTCCAGCGGTGTGAGCCATATCCACCAGGAGATAGGCGCCCACTTCTTCGGCGATCTTTGCGAACTGTGGATAGTCCAAATGACGGGGATACGCGGAAAAGCCCGCGATAATCATGCGTGGTTTGTGTTGGAGGGCAAGCGCACGCACTTCATCCATATCAACGCGCTGTGTATCTTGGCGCACACCGTATGGAACGACGTTGAACCACTTTCCACTAAAGCTCACGGGCGAACCATGCGTGAGGTGGCCTCCGTGCGAGAGGTTCATCGCGAGAATCGTATCGCCTGGTTTGCAGAGCGCGAGGTAGGCGGCGAAGTTGGCTTGTGCCCCGGCGTGTGGCTGAACGTTGGCGTGCTCTGCGCGGAAGAGTTGTTTGGCTCGGTCGATGGCGAGCTGTTCAACCTTGTCGATCACATGGTTGCCCCCATAATAGCGACGCATGGGGTAGCCTTCGGAGTATTTATTGGTGAGAATCGAACCTACAGCTTCCAAAACGGCGGGGGAGACGTAGTTTTCTGAGGCAATAAGCTCCAACTCTTGTTGTTGGCGAAGTTTTTCTTCTTGGATGAAGCCAGCGAGTTGTGGATCAACCGCGGAAAGGTTCTGCATAGAAATGGAAAAGACAGAGAAATAAAGGCATTTTTTAGTCCGCTACGGGATCTCTGTTTCTTATTACAACATGGCAGTAGGGTAATGGATGGACTTCCAAAAAACAACGTTCAACTTCTTTGTTTTATCCTCAGTAGCTTGACACTACCCTGCGAACATTTTTATACTGCATTAGCACTCATATTGTGAGAGTGCTAATATCCCTCTACGGGACTATGGACGACCGTCACGCCACCCTCCTCCAAGCGATTGTCGAAGAATATATCGCGAGCGCCCAACCTGTTGGGTCGCAGTCTTTAGTATCGCGCTATAACTTGGATGTGAGCCCTGCGACGGTACGTAATTGGTGCGCAGAGCTTGAACAGGAAGGGCTGCTGATGCAGCCGCACACGTCCGGCGGACGTGTCCCAACCGAACAAGGCTTCCAGACTTATGTCACGCGTTTTGTGGTTCCAAAGTCGTGTCCTAAGCGTGAACGTGATCTTTTTGAACGCGCCTACGCGGCGGAGACGGATCCAGAACGACGCCTCAAAGCCTTAGCGAAGACGCTGGCTGATACATCGGAGCTTGCAGTGGTCGCGGCGCTTGGTGAAGCAGATACCTACTATACGGGTCTCTCGTATCTCTTCTCACAGCCAGAGTTCCATGATTGGCAACGGGTCGTGTCGCTCACCGAGGTGCTTGATCGTTTGGATGATGCCTTGCTCAAGACCCGGAAGGTTCGTCTCGAAGATCCACGGATCTTGCTCGGTGCCGATTGCCCCTTCGGCCAGGCTTGCGGAACAGTTCTGCTCAGTGTCGGGACTTCGATGATCGGGGTGCTCGGGCCGATGCGGATGGAGTACCAAAACGTCTATCGTTTCATGCTCGGTGTGCGCGATATTATTTCTCTCTCCTAAAAAAAGTTTTCAATTCTCTATGGCTGACGATATCTCCCCACAAGATCTTGATACGCAAACGCCTCCACCAGATGAGCTCACTCAGCTGCGGACGCAGTGTGATGAGTATCTCGCCGGTTGGAAGCGCGCCCAAGCGGACTACGCCAATGTGATCAAAGAACGCGAGCGCGATCGAGCGGACTACGTGAAATTCGCGAATACCTCGCTGCTTCAGTCCTTACTGCCAGCGATTGAGCACTTTGCGACGGCTCTCCGCTTTATCCCAGATACAACGACCTTGCCAGAAGACGCTCGCAAGAAATGGGATTCCTGGCTCGTTGGTCTCAAGGCGGTGCAGTCTCTCTGGGAACAGGCCGCTCAAGCAGCCGGACTTGAACGGATCACGGCGCAAGGGCTATTTGACCCGACGATGCATGAAGCGGTTGGACGTGAAGCGTCCGCGGAGGTTCCTTCCGAGCATATCGTTCGCGTCATGCAAGATGGGTGGAAGCTTCAGGGTCGGGTGCTTCGCCCAGCGCAGGTTATCGTGGCAAGCTAATTCATTCTTTATCACTCATTGATATGTCACTCATTAAGTGGTCGCCGCTCTCACCGTTTTTCGATCAGCAACCGTTCGATGCGATGGAAAAATTCTTTGATGAGATGCGGGGTGGTGGATTGCCCGTCGCGCAAAGTGGGAATGGCCTCATTCCACCGGTCGACATGTATGAAACGGATGAAGCGGTCGTGGTTGAAATGCCGATGCCGGGGATCGATGCCAGCAAGATTGATATCTCGATCGAGAACGGCATTCTTTCTGTGAAAGGCGCGAACGAACGCAAGACGGAGGTAGACGAAAAAAATTATTACCGCAAAGAAGTGCGTTATGGGTCGGTTTATCGCCAGATCGCCTTGCCTGCCAAAGTGCTCGCCAATAAAACAGAAGCGATCTACGAGAAAGGGATCCTCAAGCTCACAATTCCGAAGACGCATGAAGATGGTGGTGCGGTAAAGGTTCAGATCACAGATAAGTCATAACGAATAAATATTATATTACTATGGGAAAAATTCTTGGTATCGATCTTGGGACGACGAACTCGTGTATGGCGGTGGTGGAAGGAGGGCAGCCAAAAGTACTTGAAAATGCGGAAGGGGTACGTACCACACCTTCGATGGTGACCGTCACAAAGACGGGGGAGCGTCTCGTTGGGCAGCTTGCAAAACGTCAGGCGGTCGTTAATCCAACGAATACCATCTTTTCCGCAAAGCGTTTGATTGGACGCCCTTGGAACGATGCGGAAGTGCAGCGTGATTCGAAGTGGTTGCCTTATGTGCTTTCACAGAAGGGTGAAGGTGTACGTATTAAGATGGGAGATAAGGACTACGCACCAGAAGAGATCGCTGCCATGGTGTTACAGAAGTTGAAGGCAGACGCGGAAGCAAAGATTGGGGAAAAAATCACAGAAGCCGTGATCACGGTGCCTGCCTATTTTGACGATTCACAGCGTCAGGCAACCAAAGTCGCGGGAGAAATCGCGGGTCTCACCGTTCGTCGCATCATCAACGAGCCAACGGCGGCTGCCCTGGCCTACGGTTTCGATCGTAAGAAGGATGAAAAGATTGTGGTCTACGACTTGGGGGGTGGAACCTTCGATGTGTCCGTACTCGAGGTTGCTTATGATGCGTCCGCTGACCAGAACACGATTGAAGTGCGTGCAACAAATGGCGATACACACCTCGGTGGGGACGACTTTGACCAGCGCATCATTCAGTGGATCGTTGAAGAATTCAA
>CAZRDS010000051.1:0-8596 GCA_964598895.1 uncultured Gammaproteobacteria bacterium
GTCCCTCGTCGGTTTGCAGAGGATTGAGAGGAGGCAGCAGAAGCCATACGAAAAAGAGCAAGCGCGGTGCTTGCTCTTAGTGTACTTCAAACGCCCATTGATGACGAGCTTAGGTGTTCACGATGTGTGGCTTCCCTTGTTTGACCTGAATCTTCCAATTTTTCTTGAGCGTGGCTTTGAGCAGGGCATTGGCAATCAGTGGAAGGATATCCTTTTCGACGACACGTCGTGCTGCACGACCGCCTTCCTCTCCTTGTTTGGCTTGTTGTGTGAGCCATGTGATGACTTCTTGTGACACACGGTAGGTTGTTTTATGTGACTCTCTGGCGCGGTCCAAAACCGTCTCCATCTCACGACGTACGAGAGACTCGATCGCTGCTTTCGATAGAGGATTGAAGACGATGACTCGGTCGAAGCGGTTCAAAAGCTCGGGACGGAAGCGCTCCTTTAGTTGTTCACGTACCCGTGTTTCGAAGGTAGCAGTTCCATCCAAGTCTCCAAACCCGAGCGAACCTCGCTTCAGCAAGTCTGCTCCAACATTTCCAGTTACGACAACATACGCGTTGCGTAGTGACACGGTCTTGCCCGTGCCGTCGGTCAGTTGCCCTTCCTCTAAGATCTGGAGGAGGAGGTTTTGTACGTCTGGGTGCGCTTTTTCAAATTCATCGAGCAAGAGCACGCTGTTCGGTCGTTTGCGCAGGGTGTCTGTCAGACGGTTCTGCTCGCGATACCCCACGTAGCCGGCAGGGGAGCCAAGCAGCTTGGAAACCGTGTGCGCCTCCGCGAACTCAGACATATCCAACCGATGCAGGGCATCTTCTTTTCCGAAGAGCTCCTTGGCTAGAACGCGTGCCAGCTCGGTTTTGCCTACGCCTGAAGGACCCACGAACAAGAAGCTCGCTTTTGGCCGTCGAGGGTCAGATAACCCAAGTCGTGCACGCTGAACTGCCTCGGCAACCGCCTGAACAGCTTTCTCTTGTCCCAAGATGGCAGTTTTCAAGCGCTCCTCCAAGCTACGCAAGGCATCTCGTTCTGCGAGCAAAATCGAAGAAAGAGGCACGCGTGACAGACGAGCCACAACCCCTGCAATGTCCGCAGCTTGAACCATAATTGAGTGAGTTTTCTTTTTCGTTCCGTTTTTGTTGAGCTTAGCTTCATCTGTCCGGCGATTGTTGACGTGAGCCGCGGCCTCATCCAAAAGGTCGATGGCCTTGTCTGGGAAGAATCGGTCGGTGAGATAACGCTCGCTTAAGCGCACGGCAGCATCCAGGGCCTCTGCGTGATAACGAACGTTGTGGTGTTTTTCGTAGCGGTCTTTGAGTCCGCCCAAAATCTGACGCGTAATTTCACGGGTTGGCTCTGGAATATCTACAGGTTGGTAGCGACGTTCAAGCGCCGCATCTGGTTCGATAAACTTTTTATACTCGTTCCAGGTGGTTGCCCCAATACAGCGAACTTCTCCTCGGGCGAGAGCAGGTTTCAGCATATTAGCGGCATCGAGTGAGCCCGAGGTCGAACCGGCTCCTACAATCGTATGAATCTCATCGATAAAGAGAATGACGTTTGGGTCTTCCTTGGCTTCGTCGATGAGCTGCTTGAGGCGCGCTTCAAATTCTCCTCGATACATCGTGCCCGCAATGAGGAGGGCTAAGTCGATCGCAAACAATCGCTTGCCTTTCAAGGCAGAAGGAACGTTCCCATCTGCCAACCGTTTAGCAAGACCTTCTGCGATAGCCGTTTTCCCGACACCTGGTTCGCCCAAGAGGATAGGGTTGTTCTTGGTTCGGCGACACAGAATTTCCGTCACACGGGTGATTTCCGCGTCTCGTCCGATCACAGGGTCAAGTCGTTCCGCATGCTTTGGATCGGATAACTCACGCGCAAATACCTCAAGCGCTTTTGGCTTTTTCTCTTTAGCGCGGTGGGTTGTTCCATCTGTTTCTTCCGTTTGGCTTTCTTCAGTGTCTTGCTCCTGGTCCAAGCGCTTCGCAACGTCAGGGAAGCGGGAGGTCGATTTTAAGACATTTACCACCTGCCCACGCAAGACAATTGGGCTGACATTCTGCGCCCGGAAGAAGCTGGCCAAGCTTTCAATCGGCACATCAAGGAGCGCAAAGAGTAGGTGCTCGGTTCCGATGTAACGATGCTCATGAAAATGGGCTGTCAGGACGCTTTTCTCCAAGATATGTTTTACATCTTGCGATAAATCAAGCGAGATTGCTCCTACCGTGCTCGAGCCTGGGGGGAGGTGGGTTCCTTTGAAGTGCTGCTCAGCTTGTTCGTGCTGGATCCCGGCTTTGAGCAAAAGCTCACCGCCAATACAGCCACGCTCTTGGAGTAGGCCAATCAGAAGATCGCCCGCCTCGAGCGTTCCACGCCCCTGTTGCAACGCAAACGAGAGGGACTTTTGCAGAACCTCCTTCAGATGGTTGGTGAAGCGGGTGATGAGTTCAGCTTGAAACATAGGGATGGACTAGATGAGGCTGCGGAGGCGTTTGATGCGGTCTTCAATCGGCGGATGGGTAGAAAAGAGGTTGCTTATGCGCTGCATGAAGGAAGGCGATGAGCCTTTTGGATCAGCGATCCAAAGATGGGCGGTTGCGGCGGACGTATGCGTGACGGCAATTCCCGAACTTTGAATCTTCTCAAGGGCGCGAGCCAAACCTTCTGGGTAGCGGGTGAGGAGAGATCCGCTTGCATCCGCCAAGTATTCTCGTTGACGACTAATAGCGAGCTGGATCAACTGTCCAACGATAGGGGAGAGGATGATGAAGATAATTCCTGCGATCATCATGATCTGTCCCATACCATCTCGGTCTTCACGGTTCCCCCTTCGCCCAAAAAAGGCGCTGCGGAAGATCCAGTCACCCATGAGGCTCAACACTCCAACTAAGACAGCTGCGAGCAACATGACCTTCGTGTCTTCATTCTTTACATGGGAAAGTTCGTGCGCGGCGACTCCCTCCAGCTCTTCGTTTTCCAGGGCTTTCACGATACCGGTTGTGAAGGCGATGGAAGCATGTTTGGGGTCACGACCAGTGGCAAAGGCGTTCAGCGCATGGTCTTCGATCAAATAGATCTTAGGGAGGGGTTGACCGGAAGTAATACAGAGGTTTTCTACCAGGTTCCAGAGGTAGGGATTCTGTTCGCGCGTTTCGATGCGTGTCGCTCCGTTGACCGACAGGACCAGCTTGTCTCCGAAGAACCAGCTAAAGGCCGTATAGCCAAGCGAGATCACGAGGGCGAACATCACCCCGCTTGAGCCCGTCTGACTCACGGCGCCGTACGCATAGCCAACCCCGGCACAAACGCCGACGAATAAAGCCATGAGCAAAACGCTCTTTCTGCGATTGGCGGCAATCTCGTTGTACATTTCTCCGAAGAGGGATATTAGGTTAGATCTTAAAACTGAACCTTAGGAACCTCACGCTCAGCTTCATTCATCTCAAAGAAGGAGCGCGCTTGGAAGCCAAGACGGGTGCCAATCATGTTGGTAGGGAAGACCTGAAGCTTGGTGTTGAAGTCGCGAACCATGCCGTTGTAGAAGCGACGTGCGGCCTGGATTTTATTTTCGGTATCGGATAGTTCGTCCTGGAGCTTCAAGAAGCCCTCGTTCGCCTTAAGTTCTGGGTAGGCTTCGCTCACAGCAAACAAGGTCTTCAGGGTTCCGGTCAGAGTGTTCTCGGCTTGTTCCCGTTCGGCAGGAGTTTTTGCTCCCATAGCAGCGCTACGCGCAGCAGACACATTTTCAAAGACCTTGGACTCATGGGCGGCATAGCCCTTTACGGTGTTAATGAGGTTTGGAATAAGATCGTAGCGGCGCTTGAGTTGAACATCGATGTCTGACCAGCCCTCTTCTACCTGGTTGCGGAGCGCAATCAAGCCGTTATAGGAAGTCATCACCCAGAGGCCAATAATAACCACAAGACCTAATAGAATCCAAAGGAGTATCATAGTGCTCGTATCATACCTATTTATGGCCAATTCGTCATCTCCATTTAAGTCCTACGATATCCGTGGGCTCGCCGGTACAGAAATAACCCCATCTTTCGCCGAGGGGCTCGCTAGGGCGCTGGTCCAGGTTCTCCAGCCAAAGACTGCTTTGGTCGGTTTTGATATGCGGGAGTCTTCCCCGGTTCTTGCTGAGAGACTGGTCGCTACGTTTCGAGATCTTGGGGTGAATTGTCTGGACATCGGGCTTTGTACAACAACAGTGTTCTATTCAGCCTTAGCCTCAAAAAGTGAAGCAGATGTGGGAGTTATGATCACGGCTTCACATAATCCTTCGGCCTATAATGGCTTCAAATTATGCCGAAAAGGAGCGGTTCCCATCGGTTTTGGGTCCGGCATGGAAGAGATCCGAGAGGCTTTTTTGAATAAAGAACAAATAATGAGTTCATCAGAAAAAGGGACGGTGGAGAAGATCTCTACCGCAGTTGAAGACTACCTGAAGTTGGTGATCGACCGATTGCCGGATCAGGCCAGAGCTCTCAAGCAGGCGGACCCCGCTTCCCTCAAGATCGTGGTCGACGCCGGAAACGGGATGGCGGGCTTAAGCCTCCCGCCACTCTTCGAACGCCTTCCCTCGCTCAAGGTCACGCCCCTCTATTGGGAACTGGATGGCAGTTTCCCAAACCATGAGGCGAACCCCCTAAACCACGACACTCTCGCCGAGCTTCAACAGTGCGTGGTTGCTGAAGGTGCAATGATTGGGTTTGCCTTCGATGGGGATGGGGACCGGGTCGGGGTGGTCGATGAGCTAGGTGAGATCGTTCCTGGAGACATGCTGACGGCACTGATTGCACAAGAATTACTGCGGGAAAAGCCGGGGGCTCTTGTGCTCTACGATCTTCGCTGTTCTTGGTCTGTGCCAGAAGCGATTCGTGAGGCAGGAGGGAGAGCTCAACTGTGTCGAGTTGGACACGCGCACATCAAGCGACAGATGCGAGAAGCTGCAGCTTTATTTGCGGGAGAGCTTTCGATGCATTTCTACTTTGCCCCGTTTGCGAATTGTGAAGCGAGCGAATATACCATGCTCTTACTATTAGGGCTTTTGAAGCGGACCGGCCAGCCGCTTTCGACCCTCTGGAAACCCTTCCGGCGCTACTTCCACTCAGGGGAGAAGAATTACCATTTATCGGAACCGGCAAGTTCGGTCTTGGAGCGGGTGCGTTCTGTCTATCAGTCAGAAGCAAGTTCTGTGAGCCTGATCGATGGTCTACGCTACGAATTCTGTCATCTAAGTGAGCCGCGACAGGACTGGTGGGTGAGTGTGCGTGCGTCGAATACCGAGCCCCTTGTACGCTTAAACCTCGAGGCGCGTGAGGAGAGTGTCATGAAGGAGAAGCTTGCTGAACTTGAGTGTGTTATTATAGGCGCTAATGGCGCAGCCCCTTCGACTGACTCGACCCACCTTCCGACCGCGTGAAGCGACGGTTCCGTTCGCGTTCCGTTTGCGGGTCGTTCAGGTCGGCTGTCTCTTGCTTGCTCTTGTTTTGATCGGACGTTTTTTTCAGCTCCAAATCATGGAGCACGACGTCTATCAATTACTTGCAGCCGACCAGCATGATTTAAAAGCCTCGCTCGAAGCAAAGCGTGGGACGATTTATGTGCGGGACCAGTGGGACCAGAAGCTTTACCCAATCGCCAAAGATCGTTCGGCGTGGAATTTGTTCGCCGCCCCGCGCGAGATGAAGGATAAGAGCTTGGTAGCTGAGCAAATGGCGGAGCTTCTCGGCCAACCAAAAGAAGAGTTGCTTGCCCGTTTCGTTGCAGCAAGTAGTTCGGCCTATCTGCCTCTCGCTAAGGACATCCCCTTTGAAAATGTAGAGAAGATTCGCGAGAAAAATATTCGTGGCGTTTGGATCGTAGATGGTTCCGCGCGCTTATATCCTGAAACAGGGATGGGTGGTCAACTTATTGGGTTTACAAACACAAACGCTTCAGGCACACGCGAAGGAAAATATGGAATTGAGGGGTATGAAGACAGCGTCCTAGCTGGCCAGCCCGGAATGATTGAAGGGGAGCGTGATGCACTTGGTCGGCGCTTGGCATTTGGGCAGGCGAATGTGAAGGAGCCAAAGAACGGAGCAGATGTGGTGCTTACGATCGATCGCAGCATCCAACAATTCTTGTGTACCAAGATGGAAGAAGCAACCAAGAAGTTCAATGCGGATGCCGCAACGGCGATTGTGCTCGATCCTGAAACGGGAGCGATTTTAGGCATGTGTTCGTATCCGAATTTCCTACCGAGTGAGGTTGGTGACATCAAAGATATCGGGGTCTTAAACAATCCTGCAACATTTACACCATACGAGCCTGGTTCTATCTTCAAAGCGTTCACAATGGCAGCGGGGATTGAATCCGGAAAGATCACTCCGCAAACGACCTATGTAGATAAAGGGGTAGAGGAGATTGATAACTTCAAGATTCGGAACTCGGATAAAAAAGCGCACGGAACGCAGAGCATGATTGATGTTTTAGAGAAGTCTTTGAATACGGGTACAATTTTTGTTCAACGACTTGTTGGGCGGGAAAACTTCCGTGACTACCTCAAGCGTTTTGGGTTTGGTGAACGAACTGGAATCGAGCTGCCTTCTGAAACGAAAGGCACGATCGCGAGCTTGGACAAGAAAGGTCAGATCTTTGCTGCGACCGCTTCCTTCGGACAGGGGATTACGATGACGCCACTTCAGCTCGCCATGGCCTACGCTGCGCTTGCGAATAATGGAACGCTGATGAAGCCCCACATCGTTCAGGAAATTATTCAAAACGGTGTGAGTACGAAGACGAAGCCAGAACCTGTTCGTGAAGTGGTAAGTTCTCGGACCGCCCGTCTCGTGACAGGCATGCTCGTAAATGTGGTGGAGAATGGGCATGGAAAACGCGCCAAAGTTCCTGGGTATTATGTTGCCGGCAAAACTGGTACGGCCCAGATTCCAAACCCAAAGGGAGGGGGCTATTTGCCGCCTGAATTCACCATCGGTTCGTTCGCAGGCTATGCGCCAGCCGACCACGCCAAATTCGCTATGATCGTGAAGATGGATAAGCCACGAACAGTGGAATACGCCGAATCTTCGGCTGCCCCTGTCTTTGGGGAGATCGCTCAGTTCCTCCTAACCTACTTCCGTGTGGAGCCAGAGCGTTCATTGCCGAAAGGCTCCTGATTTTCTACTATAAGAACCTATGGGTCTCCGTACATCCCTTGAAGCGTGGTTGGGCCAACAGGCAAAAAAAGTCTTACTGCGTGAGCATCCTTTTGTGATCACGGTCAGCGGAGCCGTGGGAAAAACCACGACCAAGCGTGCCATCGGAGCCATGCTGGCTTGCCATGAATACAGCGCGCCCTTTCGCGTGTCCCCAAAGAGCTACAACAACGAGCTCGGCGTCCCTCTTACGGTCTTTGGTCATGAGGCGCCAAGTCGCTCGGTCGGTTCTTGGCTTCGTCTTCTGAAGGATGCCTTTGTCTACGGTTCGGGTTTGAAACAACTTGGAGTAAAAACCTTTGTGTTTGAAATTGGTGCAGACAAACCGAACGACCTAGATTATTTACTGAAGCTCCTCACTCCAGATATCGCCGTTGTGAGTGCGGTCATGCCAGATAACGAAGGTCTGACCCCCGTGCACACATCGAACTTTCCTTCGGCAGAAGGACTGGTTGAAGAAGAAACGAAACCGGTGGCACACACCCGCCCAGAAGGGACGGTTGTCTTGAATATCGATGATCGTCGAGTATTTGCGATGCGTCATGCGACGGTTGCGCGCTGTCTGACCTTTGGCCAGGCCGATGGTGCAGACGTCCAGCTCTTGGGGCAAAAGATTGTCACCAAGAGTATGGAGCATGGCGAGATCCCGATGGGACTTGAACTGCGCTTCCAGGTGTTGCAACGAGAAGAGACGTTCTACGTTCCGGGCGTGTTTGGAACTTCTGTGGCGTATGCAGTGGGCGCCGCGCTTACGGTGGCGGTAGCCTTAGAGTTTACCCCAGAAGAATACCGTGCCTTCA
Source organism: uncultured Gammaproteobacteria bacterium (assembly GCA_964598895.1). GTDB lineage: Bacteria > Patescibacteriota > Patescibacteriia > 2-12-FULL-60-25 > 2-12-FULL-60-25 > JAGOTP01. Next base: position 8,006 of record CAZRDS010000051.1, read on the forward strand.
CGCACAAATTTGAGCCGTATCCTGGCCGTACGCGCATCATCCCAGGAATCAAAGGTACGGCTCTCTACGACGACACTTACAATGCCTCTCCTACAGCGGTGTTGGCGGGATTGCGTGACTTGGCTGCAACGCCCACGCGCGAGGGCCAGCGGAAGATTGCCTGTCTTGGAGAGATGCGTGAACTAGGGGAGTCGGCTGAACGAATGCATCGCTTTATTGGAGCCGAAGCAGCGCGTCTCAAAATTGACCAATTGGTCCTGTGTGGTAGGATGGCGCGGGTTTTGGCTGACGGTGCGCTCGCAAATGGAATGTCGGATGAACAGGTAAAATTGTTCGAAGATGTACCAGAAGCGGGGCAGTGGTTACAGCGCTTTATCAAACCGGGAGACATCGTCTTTGCGAAGGCTTCCGAAGGCCGCATGGACTCGGTGGGAGCTCGTATGGAACGCGTCATCAAAGAGTTGATGGCCGAACCAAATCGAGCAGGGGAATTGTTGGTTCGACAAGATAAATCGTGGGAGCGCTACAGCTGAGAGTTCAGCTCGTGGTCTCGCGTACATGGCCTCATCGTTTAATGGCTAGGACAACCCC
>CAZRDS010000052.1:0-3028 GCA_964598895.1 uncultured Gammaproteobacteria bacterium
AAACCATCGACGCGGCGCTTGCCATGTATCGTCAGGGGGCGACGTATGTCATTTTGCCGCACGTTTTAGGGGGAAACTATGCTTCGCAGCTGGTCGAAGTACACGGACTCAAAAAAGAGGGCTTTGAACACGAGCGTTTGCGGCATATTGCCCACTTAAAAACGCGTGGAACCTACGTTTCTTCCGTTCCAATGCTCTCGCGTGGTCGTTGGCGCTAAGTTCAGCCTTGCGACCCGTCCGCTCCTCATCTACACTGACCACGTTTTCTGACCGTATGGCGCGTATTATTTCCATCGTGAATCAAAAAGGTGGCGTCGGAAAAACGACCACGGCCATTAATTTGGGCGCCTATCTTGCTGAGCTCGGAAAATTCGTCCTGATTGTTGACCTCGATCCTCAGGCAAACGCTACCTCTGGGATTGGTATTGACCATCGTCAGATCGAGCGCGGAGTGTATGAGGCGGTCCTTGGTCAGGTCTCATTCAAAGAAATCGCCCAACCAACCGCGCATGTGGGATTACGCATCGCGCCTTCCACCAACGCGCTCGCTGGCTTGAACGTGGAGCTTGTTGGCATGGAGAACCGAGAATTCAAGCTCCGCGACGCCCTGTGCGAGATTCGCAACGACTACGATTTTATTTTAATCGACTGTCCACCAACGCTCGGGTTGATCACCTTGAATGGCTTGGTGGCTGGCGATGAGATTTTGATTCCGGTTCAAGCGGAATACTACGCGCTTGAAGGGTTGGGCCAGCTGCTTGAAACGGTTCAACTTGTGCAAGACCGTTTGCGTCCCGAGGTGGATATTCTAGGGGCCGTCATTACGATGTATGATGGTCGTACAAAGCTCTCGGATGATGTCTTGCAAGAACTGTATAAGTATTTCCCTAATAATATTTTCAGTTCGGTGATTCCTCGTAATGTGCGTTTGGCGGAAGCGCCGTCATTTGGCCGAAGCATCGCGCACTTTGATGGAGGTTCAAAAGGGGCCAAAGCCTACGAGCGATTGGCGCGCGAAGTCTTAGAGCGTGAAGTTAATCACTACCATATTCGTACCTTATGATGCCCATTCGTCCCTCTGGCCTTGGTCGAGGTTTAGGCGCGATCATTCCGCCCAAAGTGCCGAGTGGTATGCCGTCTTCGTCGTCCGCTCCTCAGCCGGCAACCGCTTCTTCGAGTGCCGTGATTTCGGAACAGCCGTTAGAAGCGCCGATGAACCTTCCGGTTGTAGAGATTGCGCCATCAGCAGAAGTTGCGCCTGCTACAGTAGGTGGGTTACAGATTCGTCATATTCCACTCGATCGCATCAAACGGAATCCATTCCAGCCACGCACACATTTTTCACACGATGAGCTGGAAGAGCTCATGGGAAGTATCAAAGAACATGGCTTGCTTCAGCCGTTGATCGTGACGCCTGGGACCGTCGAAGGAACGTTTCAATTAATTGCGGGGGAGCGCCGTTTTCGAGCGATGTCGATCTTGGGAGAAAAAACGGTTCCCGTGATCGTGCGCCATGCGACGGAGCAACAGCAGCTCGAAGTGGCAATTATTGAGAATATCCAGCGTCAAGATTTGAACCCGCTCGAAGAAGCGACCGCCTACGCGCGTCTTGCCGATGAGTTTGGTCTTACGCAAGAAGAGATCGCGGACAAGGTTGGGAAAAGCCGTTCGCAGGTCGCCAATACCATTCGTCTACTTGTGTTACCTGCGGAGATCCGCGAAGCGGTGATTGAAGGAAAGATTAGTGCGTCCAACGCGCGTACCTTGCTCGCGCTTGCAACCGATGAGGAGCGTTTGAAGCTCTTCCATACGATGGTGAACGAGGGCTTGAGTGTCCGCCAAGTAGAGGACCGTGTGTCAGTGCGTCGTCCATCGCAACTCAAAGATCCAAATATTTCTGACTTGGAGTTTCGTTTGCGTGATCAACTGCACTGCCGTGTCGAAATTAAACAAAACAGTCGCGGAGCAGGGGAGATCCGCCTCCGCTTCACGTCAGAAGACCAGATGAAAGCACTGTTGGAACACTTGCAGCAATCGTAAACGAGCGGAGATCGAGCGTTCTATTTCTTTGTTCCAGGCAGAATACCTTGGATCCACGATCCGAGGCGTGATTTTGCCATTTGGCGGATCCTGGCTTTGGCGTGACTGGTTTTTACGAACTTGATCCAGTCTGGGTTTGGACCTTTGCGATTTTTGTCAGTCAAAATTTCAATCATGTCGCCATTCTTTAAGACGCGGTCGACGGAGGCGAGTTCTTCGTTGATTTTTGTTCCGGTGCAGGTGTCGCCAATGTCGCTATGAATAGCGTAGGCAAAATCAATCGAGGTACTGCCTTCGGGAAGATCGATGACATCACCTTGTGGAGTGAATAGAAAGGTGCGGTTCTGGAAAGCGTCAATTTTCATCTCTTCGAGCGTATGAAGCTTGTCCTTTTTATCGCCCAGCTCTTGCTGCAAGACGGCTAAATCAGACACCCAGTTTGGAGCCTTATGGGAATGTGGTTCTGAACGTTTTCCATCTTCATCATAGGCCCAGTGCGCCGCGATCCCATATTCGTTTTCGGCGTGCATGGCACGGGTACGGATTTGGAATTCCACGATTTCACCTTGTTCACAAAAAACGGTCGTGTGGAGGGAGCGATAGCCGTTTGGTTTTGGCTGAGCGATGTAGTCCTTGATGCGTCCTTTGAGCGGGGTCCATTTTCCGTGAATCGCTCCGAGCGCACTGTAACAGTCGGCGACTGTTGGGACGATGACGCGTAGGGCGATAATATCGTATACACGCGCCATGTTACGATCATTTTTGATGAGCTTCCTGTAGAGTGAATAGAGATGCTTGGCGCGACCATGCACGTCGTGATAGCCAATATGGTTTTCCTTCAAAATACCTTTCGTTTCTTCTATCACGTGATCGACGTATTCCTGTTTGTTGTTTCTCGCGGTCCGTGCGATCTCTTCTGTCCAGGCGAATTCTTGTGGATACACGTAGCGGAAGGCGGCATCTTCGAGCTTGCCTTTCATTTCTCCCA
>CAZRDS010000052.1:3038-8346 GCA_964598895.1 uncultured Gammaproteobacteria bacterium
CCCATGCCCAAGCGGCCTGCAATCGGGGCGTAGATTTCGAGTGATTCGAGCGCGATGCGGTATTGTTTTTCTTTTGGAATGGCGTCAAGCGTTTGAAGGTTGTGGAGACGATCTGCGAATTTGATGAATACGACTCGCACGTCAGCCGCCATCGCCAAAAACATTTTGCACAAGTTTTCGATGTAGCGCTCCATTCCACGGTATTTAATTTTGCTCAGCTTCGTAATACCGGCGACCATGGAGCTAATGTCTTCGCCGAATTCAGCCGTTATCTCTTCGATGGTGCGAGCGGTATCTTCTGGAACGTCATGCAGTAAGCCAGTCACGATAATCGGAACAGGCATGTGCATTTCTGCAAAGGTCCCCGCTGTTTGCAGGGGGTGCATGATGTACGGCTCTCCGCTTGCGCGCTTCTGACCGTTGTGTGCCGCCTCCGCAAACGCAAACGCGCGCTGTACGAGATCAATATCGGCTCCACGATCATTCTGAAGAATAAGCTCGCACAGCTCATCAATCGTTTGAATAAAGACAGGCTTGGAGGAGGGCATACGTAATGGATCTATAGTAGGCCCCTCCATACAGTTAGGCAATGAACGCAGGTGCGGTTGTATTTTTTTATGGCATCTCAGGTGTCCACGTTGAGTGAGCGCATGAGATGCCATGCCACGTCCCTCTTGAGGAGAGAAACGAGTGACGTGGCGGTGGGAAAGCTACGGGCGACGGCGGCGCCTCGGGGGTGTGGGCGGCATGCCCAGATCGTCGAGGTTGCCCATTCGGAGGGCTGGTTGGTCGGGGACGACCGCCGCGGGCGGCGGACGAAAGCGCCCGCGCATGGAGTAGACGCGCGCAGGTCGCGAGTCCGTCATCCGCGCGCGGTCGCGGTAGAAGGTGACGCCTGCCCGGAAATTCCGGAAGGTGCGGGGGTAGGGCGTGGTGACGGGGCACCAGTCTTGCGCGCGGAGATGATACGTCAGCGTGACGATCACGGCGTTGCAGGGGTCACGCATGGGCATCCCTCCGGTGCCGCCCATTCCGCCGAAGGCGCTGCTAGGCGCCAGAGGTTCGCCCTCGACCTGGACCCGCAGATCCTCGGGAATTGAGGCCGAGCACATGTGAGGGTTGCGCCCAAGGAGCTGGCTCAGCACCTCGCGCGCACCGATCCCGGTGTAGGGCCCGAAGGCTCGCCGCGCGAGTTGGACCAGGAACGGGTCGCTCGGGTCGAACCAGAGCTCCTCCGTGACGGTCACTTGGGTCGCTCCCAGGGGACAGAGCCTGTCCACGCGGGGCAGGCCCGTGGTCGCGGAACGGAGCGGCGGCGCGGGGCGTTGCGCCGCAGCTTCCTTCGCGTCGGCGAAGAAGCAGCAGAGGGTCAGGATGAAACAGAACGTCGCACGCTTGTTGGGGTTCATTGCTCGTCTGCGAGGCGGGAAAGAAAGGTGCGCTCTGCACCAGTGATTCCTGCTTCGTGGGAAACAATGAACCACAAACAACGGGCGAATGTAGCAGATAATTGATTATTTTGCAAGGTTGAGCACTTTTCTTGAAAAGCAAAAGCCGTAGCATGCGCTACGGCTTTTTCATGGTGGGACCGGAGGGGATCGAACCCTCGACCCTCGGCTTAAAAGGCCGGTGCTCTACCAACTGAGCTACAGTCCCATGAAGCCTGTTTATTTGGCGCATTTCGTCGTCGCGGTCTGCGCGCATTCCTCGCCGTACTTAGGCAGTACGGGTCGTCATGTGCTCGATCGCTCCTAGAACTGCATCCAAAGTAAACAAGCTTCGCTTTGTTTCTTGAAAGCGGGGGCATCATAGCCGATTGGGCGTTCTCTTTCAAGCTGGGGTTTGCTAGGATGGGGGCATTCCTCTTATGTCTATCCTTTCCGCCCGTATTCAACGCCATACTTTGGAACGTCAGGCGCAGCTCGCGAAACTGCGGCGGGAGCTCCAGCAGCAGTCAGCAGAGGTCCTTTCGGCCAGTAAACGTTCGATTTTTGCGCTCCATCGGGAAGACTCGGATGCCTCGGCCAAAGAACTTGAGATCGCCGCTCTTGCGATTACACGTGGCTGGAAGGTGGTGGCGGAAGAAGCGCTCTTAGCGCAGGAGGGAGCTTGGCGTGCGGCGCGTGAAGAGTATGCCGAGGCTTGCTTGCTTGCAGAGTATTTAAAGAGTGGCTCGCTGCAAACGCATCCAGACAAAGATCGTGACCCGGATATTTTTATCGGAGGGTTGTCGGACTTCTTGGGAGAGCTCGTGCGCTTGGCGGTGCTTGCAGCGACACGCGGCGACCGTGCACCGATCGAACAGTTTTATCAGGATGCGATTCAACTTATGGATTTTTTGCTTCAGATGGATCTGACGGGGCATCTTCGCACAAAAGTCGACCAAGCAAAACAACATGTGAAAAAACTAGAAGAGATTCGCTACGACCTCTCGCTCCGCCGCTTGGATGCAAAATAAATCGCGAAAATGATCCACAAAAATGCTTGACGTTGGCCAGTTTTATCTCTATTCTATTCGCGTCCTATGCAGGATACGCCTCCGCAGAAGCTGAATAAGATGGTTGCGGTGGCTTTTACGAGTCGTATTGTCTTGCTCTGTTTTATTCCGTCGGTTTCTTGCGCTCTAGCAGGTCGCTGGATCGATAAACGGCTCGGATTTTCCTTGCCGGTCGCAACGCTTATAGGCCTGTTTATTGCCTTGTTCGTGGTCTACCAGCTCATGCTGCGTGAAGCCAAACGCTATCGTACGTTGTTCTCATGATTGCTCTCCCTCCTCTCGCTGCAGAAGTCCTGTTTCACCTCGGGCCGCTTCCGGTTACGAATTCGTTGGTGAATACGGTTGTGGCGACGCTTTTGATCAGTCTATTTGCCTTTTTCTTTTCCCGGACGATTCGCGTATCTCCAAGCAAACTCCAATTAGTCGTCGAAGAGGTCTTAGAACAATTGCTTGGGTATTTTGATAAAGTCACGAATGAGCGCGCCTTATCTCGAAAATTCCTGCCATTTGTTGGGACGCTGTTCTTCTTTATCTTGATTTCAAATTGGCTCGGTCTGCTCCCAGGCACGGGCTCCATTGGATTTTGGGAAATGCATGGAGCAGAACGGGAATTTATCCCACTCTTTCGCCCCGCCAACAGTGATCTGAACCTCACATTGGCTCTTTCTATTCTCACGGTGTTCACTTCCCACGCGGTTGGGATGGCATCCGTGGGAGCATTTGCCCATCTCAATCGTTTCATTCAGCTTGGAACCATTTGGCAAGCGCTCAAGGCGAGAAAGGTCATGGGTATTTTGACGGCTATGGTTGAGTTCGTGGTGGGTTTGATTGAATTGATGACAGAATTTGCCAAAATGGCCTCGCTGTCATTACGTTTGTTTGGGAATATTTTTGCGGGAGAAGTGTTAACAACGGTGATTGCTTCCTTATTCGCATTCGCCGCTCCGTTGCCATTTATTGGCCTTGAGCTCATTGTGGGGGTCATTCAAGCAACGGTCTTTGCGATGTTGGCGCTTGTCTATCTAACATTGTTTTCGCGAAAACCACATGGATCGAATGAAGCACACGAACCTGTAGCCTCGCATTAAGGCCTCAGAGGAGTGCATCTGCTCGTAGGAACAGGTGCCATCCTTCTTTCCTTAATCACGCATTTTCTTCCATCCTCTATGGATCCATTCATCGTTGAAGTTGTGGCAAAGGGTTTTACGATTGCTATTGGTGGTATGATGCCAGCGATTGCTATTGGAAAAATTGTGAGCTCCGCTATGGAAGCCATTGGTCGCAACCCAGAATCAGCTGACAAATTGTTCGTGCCAATGTTGCTCGGTGCTGCCTTCGCAGAAGCTATCGCTATTTACGCGTTCGTCGTCGTCTTTACGCTCTAATCAATCGCGTTTTTCACGTTGGCTATGGTCGAAGCAGCCTCTTCTCCTAACCTCATAGGTCTTTTTGGACTGAACGGGTACCTGTTCGCGGCCCAGCTCGTGAACTTCTTGATTGTATTATTTGCTGTGCATCGCTTCATCTATAAACCGCTTTTGAAAGCGATTGATGCGCGTGCAGAGCTAATCCGTACGAGTTTACTGAAGGCCGAAGCGAGTGAGTCTGTGTTACAAGATGCGCAGAAGCGTGCTTCAAAATTGGTTCGTGGGGCAGAACAAGAAGCGCAGGAGCTTCTTGAGAAGACGAAGCAAGAAGCAGACGTGAAGCGTAAAGAGTTGTTGCTTGAAGCGCGTACGGAGCTTGATCGACAGGTGGCGCAAACCAAACTGCAGATCCAGGAAGAGCGCGTGCAGATGCTGGCAGGTGCAAAAAAGCAATTGGCCAAGCTCGTCATTCAGGCGACGGATGCCGTGACGGACGATGTATTGCAAGGCTCAGAACGACGCACGTTGCTCGAGACGGCCGTCAAAAAATTGACCACCTAACAGATGCGCTATTCTCCTCGTCTTTTTCAAGCTTGGGTAGACCCGCTTCGGAATCTCCAGGGAGAAGACGAGCGTTTGGTTGCGTTTCAATTGGTGACGCTCGATCGCGCCATCCGAACACAGCCGGCATTGCTCCGCCGGTTGGCGGATCGTTCGATTGCTTCCGAAGTCCGTTTAGGCTGGTTTGCGACAGCGCTCACGGTTTCAAAGGATTCGCCTCTTTTGCACACGTTAGAAAAAATGTTGGCTCAAAATGCGTTGAACGCCTGGCCCACCTTTTTTCATGAGTATCTGCGTTTCCGTGAACGACGTGGCTTCGGTCGTCTCTATCTGGTGAAGAGTCATACGACGCTTTCTTCAGAAGAACAAACGCAGGTTCAGGCCTATCTCGAAGCGCATTTTTCAGAGCCTGCCACTCTTTACCCCGTCGTAGACCCTACCGTTAAAGCAGGTATGCGGATCGAGTCATTTGATGGTTGGGTACTCGATGCCACACTTGCCGGTCGCTTGAATCGCCTTGTCTCATCCCTCGCGTAACTTCATTATGCCTCCCTCTAAAGTTTCTCCTCCTCAAGACCTCGCCCAAGCGCTCTCAGACCAGATTGCGCAATTTGATCAATCCACCACTGAGTACAATCTTGGCCAGGTGGTTGAAGTCGGAGATGGTATCGCGCGCATCGCTGGATTGCGTTCGGTGCGAAGCATGGAGTTGCTACGCTTTAAGCGTGGGGCAATTGGTGTGGCTTTGAACTTGGAGCGCGACGTAGTCGGAGCCATGCTGTTGTCTGGCCTTGAAACCGTTGTTGCAGGCGAAGAAGTCGAAGCGGCAGGGGAGCTGCTTGGGTTGCCGGTAGGGGACGGAGTACTCGGGCGCGTCATCGAC
>CAZRDS010000053.1:0-1168 GCA_964598895.1 uncultured Gammaproteobacteria bacterium
GTGTGACATCCACGTCCCCGTCCCAATCCAGCCACTTGCCCCAAGGCTGGGTATCTGACACCCTTGCTCGCATCTGGACATTCTTACCATCGGCTCTGGCCTTCCTTATGTGATTCCATCGACTGGCCCTTGACTGGTCAGGATTAATTCGGTATTCGTATCCGCTATACCATTTTGGAGGGTTAGCTGTCTGCCATGGAAAATTTATTTCTCCCTTGGATCGATACTGGATCATCTTCCCTTCCGCAAACGCCTTTTTCTCGGCGGCCCATGGATCAGAATTATCCAAGGATTTGACCACATCCTTCGAAGCTTCTCCTGTAACAGATGAGCGCTGCTTGTATTCCTTGCTCGTCTCGTTCATAACGATCATCTGATGGCACTCGTCGTAGATGATCTGATTTGTATCTGAGATTTCATACCACTCAGACCACGGGCGCGAGCAGTTATCGCGATCCCTTCGCTTAACGACCACTCCGTCTCTAAGCGCCTTAAAGCATGCCCAAAGTTCGTTCAGTTCCTCTCTATTCATACGCTGGATTTGTTGTGGATCTCGGTTACTCCACGCACCCTTCTTGGGCTGCAATGGCCTTTGCGAGCGGGTCCACGAATCCTTTGGCAGCGGCCTTGAGGTTCGCGGATGCCCACTTGGCGAAGCGGTCGCCGGCGGCGTTGATGGAGTCGAAGCGTTCCTTGAAGGCCTGCTGCTCGCTGTCCAGGCGCTCTTCCATGCGCGCTGTGCCAACCTGGCAGCGGCACGCCGCGTACCAGCGGTCAGCCAGGAATCCGACAACGATCGTCCCGTAATCCGGGCCGGTTGGCTGGAAGATGTCAATGCGGCATTGCTTATCGAATATTGATTCGGCCTCGATCAATTCTTGCTGGTAATCGTCGGGCATCATGTCCTCTGTGAGCACGGGCGTCCCGTCGAGCACGTCAGAGATCCCCGGGGCGGCCAGGAAATAGTCTTTCTTGCGGTCCTTGGGGCGGTAGACAACCACGCATTCCTTCATCCGCATCTCGAACCCGGCGTTCAGCATGGCGCTCAGGGTCGCCTGCCGGCTTTCGTGTTCGGCGATTCTGGCTTTCCACACGGCCTTGACGCTGTCGAACTCCTCCTGCGTGGCCTTCACCTTCTGATATTCGAGATGGAAATCGCGTGCGAGGT
>CAZRDS010000053.1:1244-3409 GCA_964598895.1 uncultured Gammaproteobacteria bacterium
ATTGTTCTGCTGTTGACTGGTCTTCGACTGTGATTGTCTGGCTTGGTTGATTGATTAGTAATGTGCGATATACATCTACGGATTTACCGTTGTCGAGTGTTCCTGTCCAGAACCCGCGAAGGGCTGGGCTTTCACATGGCCTAGCGTTGTGCATGACGCGCTTGATGCCGTCACCGTCAATGTATTCGAGAGTCATAGCGTTTTTGTTTTTACGGATAGCATGTAAAATGCATGAGGATTCAACTTTCCATAGCGAGACCAACCGCGCTTAATGGGTTGCGGATGTTGTTTTATTTCCATTTCTGTCCACCCTCTTTGCAATCTTGAATACACGCTATATTCCGTAATTCCATATTTTTTGCAAAAATCAGAAACTCGCAACGATCCTATCCATATTGTATTAGATCTGTTTTCTGTGCTTTTTTTGTAGCTTACCCACCTGCAATTCTCCGGTGAATACCCTAGGCTATTGTCTATCCTGTCAATTACAGTTCCGTTAGGGGGATCGCCCATGTCTGACAAAAAGTTTTCGAACTTATCCCATCTTTTTGCTACTGTTACGCCAATTCCTCCATATGATGGATAGTTTGGATGGTTTGGATTATAGCACCTGGCTTTCATGGTTTTCCACCTTATGTAAGCCCTGCTCTTTTTTGATAATCCGTGGCTCGTTCCGGGTTGGCAACCTGGATTTCCACACGACCTTAATCCGTTCTTCAAACGTGTTGCACTAGCCTTGTGCATTCTGCCGCAGTCACACTTGCACTCCCACCAAGTTTTTCCTTTTATGATTCCCAAATTTGTAACGACTGTAAGCTTTCCAAATCTCATGCCTGAAAGATCTTGACAAGCTAGACATCTAACGTTACCATTGCGGCTGTTCCTAGTTATTGCCCACGTAGGCACTGAAAATGTGTGGCCTTGCGAGCACATTACTGTCCAGAGGTTTGCGCACCGTGAAACGACTTTGACACCCCCGACGATGTCCCCGATTTCAAAGCATCTTCGCATAACGTAACAAATTCATTAAGGGATCTAATTATATGCATGGTATGACCAAGCTTTTCCATCCACATCTTAATCCCAAGTTGCTCAGTTGAAAGTTTTCCGGTTCTAGTTTTGCATTCCACGAATAACACTACACCTCCCGGCAAAATGCAATGAAAATCATTTTCACCCAATGTTCTCATGGCCCTGTGGGCCATACTCCCATGAAACGCGATCCATCCACGGCGTCGGCACTCGTCTAATATCTCGTTATGAAGATCGGATTCGCGATCTACACCCTCGGATGAAACAGTCCTTGCCTGCTTGTTGTTCGCGGTGTAGAGCCGAGCCTGCATGGCCATGTAGTCCGCTCGGCTTATGGTTCCCACTTGCCGCCTTTCTCCAGGAGTGTGGCGTAGACCTTCGCGAACCGCACGCACCGGGCCTTTTCGCGTTTGGTTAGACCGGACAGCGTGTAGCCAGCTTTGGCTAACTTGCCGGGCCGGTGCCAGAGGGCGTAAACGTATTCTGGTGCAATGTCACCGGGAAGAAGGTCTTGCCGTCCTGTTGCCTTCCCGTAAGCCGACACCCTGGATCTTACAATCACGTCCGCTACCCAGAATGCCGTTGTCTTGTGCTCTGGTCCAGCGTATGGGTGCCTTACGTGTTCGTGCCACACCTCCGGCGTGATCTGGTATCTGCTCACCTCGCCCGCTCGGCCTCGTGCGTGGTCGTTTCCTTCTGGGTGCTTCGGAGTCCCGCTCTCGCAAATCGCGAGTGCGGCTAAGAGTATTGTCATGTTCATAGTTATTCCAAAGCGCAACCGCATCCTCCCCACTCGCTGCGGTCAAAGTCTTCACCTGACTCAATACGTTCCCTGAACGCTCTAAGCGTCATAGTCTTAGCCGTGCCTCCACGACGATCTTTCAACACGCTGTAATCCCAGCTAGAGCGCCCTTCGTTCCTGAACTGCTGCCGTGTCTGCTCCTCTTGCTCCTCGTGGTAAGCGTAGCGTTCCGGCATCGTCCTAAGCAGTAGGGCGAACTGAGCTTGCCCGGCCTTTGCTGGAATGGCGCGGTGTTGGATATTTCCTCGATAATCCGGCTCCAGAGCAGAAGCTTCTCTTTCATGGCAAAGGCTGGGCAATTCCGGACAAATGTGTCATTGCTATTTTTGCG
>CAZRDS010000053.1:3419-8242 GCA_964598895.1 uncultured Gammaproteobacteria bacterium
AATTGTTATGTGGAAATCCCATCTTGTAAAGTCGTGGAGGCTCGATCCCGATGGCTTTCAGTTCGGTAACCATGCGGCACTTGTCCCACAATGGAGGCTCACACATTGGAGCTTCGATACGCCAGCCAGGTTTAGCTTTCCTAAGAGCGTCGAGCCTGTGCTCTTCCGTCCAGTCGATCCCGACATGGATCGTTGATGTCATCTCCAGCGCGTTGGTGCGGCTCCAGAGGTCTAGAAGTTCGCGCTTCAGTCTTACCGAACACAGTGGACTACGACTGTTCCCTATCATTCCTTCTTTCTGGAACAGTTGCCATGGCGTAAGACCGATAGAAATACGCGTTATGCTCACTCCAAGATGCGCTTCGATGTCTCGGTTGAACCTGTAAAGGTCTTCATCCTCCATGAGCACGTCAGCAAACAGCAGCGTGACACGCTTTGGTCCGTATTGAGAGACAACACGTTTTGCGGCCCAGAATGAGCATACGCCACCACTGATATTGACTATGTGCTCTGTGTTCATAGCTCAAAGAATGCCGACGCCCGACGAAGCGGCCTTATCTCCCATTGGCTGGGTTGCTGGGGCCTGTGAGATTGCGGCGAGCGCGTTCCCTAAGCATTGCATCCGCGTATTCGGCTGCGACATTTGCAATTATATCGCACCCCTTCAGTAAGGCTTCTTCACATCGAATCCCGGTTTGGCGCGCATTAGAGCATGCCTCCTCAAGCATGTCATCTGATATAGGGGCTCTGGATGCGTAGTAATCCCAGAGGGTCATGCCTTCTACAAATGTATCTCTCCCCAACTGGGATGGGAATACTCTAGGCGCTTGACTCGGCTTAATATAGCTCATTGCTTTCCCTTACCTTTAACATAGTTCGTTTTGTCCTTCAGCCACTTGTCAACCAGTTCAAGGTTGAACATGAGCTTTCCGCCTTCGACCTGCGAGAACGGTAGCCCAGCCTTCTTTGTCCACTTCGATATTGTTCGCTTGGACTGGCCCATGAACGCCGCACACTCGGCGAGGGTCATCCAGCATGTTTGTTTTAGATCAGTTTTCATTTGTTGATTGGATTGCCCGCTGCGCTTGCTCATCATCGATGTCGAGGGCTGCGCTGAAGATGTAGCCCGAGAGAACCTTTTTGCGATGCGGATCGTTTTTGTCATCGATGGCGTTCACCATCAGCAACGCCGCTTGGATCTCGTTGCACGAATGGCTCTTCATGATTTTTTTGAGTTCGTCCCGAATGGGGGCGATCCTCTTCTCGTAATCCCCTTTGAGTCCGAATTTGAGTTTCTTACGCGCGTCATACATGTTCGCGACTGCGTCGAGTTTGGCTGGTGCGCTCATATTGGTAACAGTTTCTGTCCGATTGCAAGTTGATCTACAGCCTCGGATAACGGTACTGAGGTTTTCTTTCTGGAATATTTCTCGTGCAGGACGAGCGCTTTTGCTTGAAGTTCGATCGTCCACTCCTTGCTGTTGAGCGTCACGGCGCGCCGGCCATACACCTTCCGGTTGTATTTCTTGGCAGGTTTGGGCTCCGCTGGGGCGCTGCTATCGGTTTGATTCATAGAACTTCTTCACCGCCATAGATGTGAATACCCCTTTGGGCCATTCCTTGAGGCTCAGGCCTCCAAGCGTTCGAACCCTGGAAAGAGCCACGTAGGCTTGGCCAGGCTCGCGCGCGGCGCGGATGTCGCAATGCGCGCGGTCCAGGGTCAGCCCCTGGGATTTGTGGATCGTCATCCCATACGCGAGGCACACGGGGAACTGCGTGAACGTGGCGCTCGCTCGATCCTTCGAGTTGTAGCGCCAGACGAATTTAGAGAGAAGCACGGAACTGACCTCCCCGCGCTTGTGTTCGACGTCAATCCAAAGAGCCTCAGGCGTGATGTGCGTGATGCGCCCGAGCAGCCCGTTCACATACAGGCTCTCCTTGTGGTTCGTGGTGAACATCACCAGCGCCCCAACCTTCAGCGTCAACACGCTCGGGGTCCGCAGGTTCTTCTTCATGAAATCGATCTGGCTTTCAGGGCCGAACGTTTCAGCTCGGATCTCAACCGCTTCACCAGGCAAGCTGTCCAAAACCAGGGTGTTCCACTTGTCCTTCTGGACGTTGTGCGTAAACAGCCTGGGCGTATCGGAACTCACGTGCTGCATTACCCGGCCCCCGAGCGTGCGCGTTACTTCAGCCGAAAGATTCCCGACTCGGAAATCCATCAGCGACGAAACGAAAACGGCATCATCCTGCCTCCGGCTGATCGTCAACTGCGTCGTTCTGAACTTGCACTCCTTCCAGGCGTTGCTCAAGAACGCCCAGTCATAGGCCGCGTCATCGTCCGTTTTCACTGGAGGGAGCTGGTGGAAATCTCCAACAACGATGAGCTGAACACCTCCAAAAGGTTGGTCGTTTCCGCGGCAGCGCTTGAAGTAGAAGTTGAGGAAATCCATTTGCCGCCCGGGTAGCATGGATATCTCGTCAATGACCAACGTCTTGCAGTTACAGATTCTGTAACGCCCGCCGCGCACGCTCGGGTACTTCGAGTAGTCGAGTTCAATGGCGTAATCCTCGTCCGACTGGTCTGCGGCCGGCCCGAGCATGATGCCCGCGAATCGGTGGATCGTGAGGCCTTGGACGTTCAGGGCCGCGATTCCGGTGGGGGCCGTGATATCCACATCAACCGCTTCCTCGCCCAGCGTTGCAATGCCGTTCCGTATGCCGGTGGCTTTCTCGCGGACGAATTGCCTGAGGATGGTTGACTTGCCCGTCCCGGCAGGCCCGGTGAGAAAGCAGTTTAGCCCGGCATGCGCGTTGAAGAGGAAACGCTCCTCAGCCTCCATGGAGTTTTTGTCAACGGCCGCCGTGGGCGCATCCAGCGCTGCCTGGGCAACGTCTTGAGAGCTGTTGATGATCATTGGTTTAATCAAGGTTGATGACGCTCAGACCGGAGAGCGGTTTGTAACTCTTCCAAAATCCGACATCCGGGTCGGCCAGAATGCAGTTGTGAATGACGCCCGAGGCCGTGAGTTCCAACATGCGAGCCATGACGGTGGCCTTCATCTCCGGCGAGAACGTCATGCTCGCCTCGTCGAACATCACGATTTTGATGGGGGACGATTGCGCGAGCGCGATGCTGAGGCTGACGTAGGCAAGGCTCTGCTCGCAACCGCTGAAGACTTCATGAGAAATCCAGTGGCCATCCTGCACCCGGCCGAGTTCCCCGTCTCTGTATTCGAGCGGCGACAGGAGAATGCCGTCCGTGAAATACCTGGTTGTCGCCAGCAGGGTATTGAACGCCGCAGCGACCTGCTTTTCCTGGATTCCCACGATTGCTTTTATGGAGAGCTTCAGAACATCGACCTTGGCGTTCACAGCAATGAGCTTCTGCTCCTCTTCGCCGGCGCGCCGCTTGTCATTCTGCACGTTGTCGAACGCCTTCTGCTTGGCCTCAAGTTCAGCCACGACGTTCGCGGCGGCCAATCGATCGCTCTCTAGGCTGTCCCGGTTGATCGGCGCCGTTGGGGCCGGGATGCGCTCCAACTCCTCGCGTAGGACTTCCAGCGTTCGCTGCTCGACCTGTAAATCACGGATCTTGCCCTTGAGTTCGTCGATCTTCGCGATGGCTACGGCGTTGCGATTCGTGATGTCCGTCTCGGCCTTGAGCTTGGCGTTGGCATCGACCTTGGCCTTGCGGAGGCGGTCGTAGGCAGCTTGGCAATCCGCCTCAAGCGAAGCCACATCCTGCTTCTCTTTGGTGATTTTGGCCTTAATCTTGTCCTTCCATCCAGACCCCTTGGCGCCGCATGTAGGGCACGCGACATATCCGAGCGCCTTGGTCCAACTGTCAGTCAGATCCTGCTGCCGCTTGCGGAGTTCCGCCAGGCGCTTAGAGTTCGCCGAGATCTCGTAATCGAGCTTGCTGCATTCAAGGGCGGCCTCGTTGTGATGGCTGTCTTCGGTGGCCCAGGCTGTGAGTTCAGTCTCAACTTCGGCGATCTCCGCAGCGTAGTCCCGAGCGCGGGCGATTGCGCCCTCGATCTCCGCCTTGCGCTTCTGGTTGGCCTCGTGCTGGGCCTTGACGGCGGCCTGGACGGCGATCTGGCTGTCGATCGCTTGTAGCTTCTCGCGCGCTTCACCAAGTTCTCGGCTCATGTCTTTAGGCATGGGGCCTACAACGACCTGCGGCTTGAATGCCTGAGTGCTCCCAGCGATATGCTTTGCGATCGCTGAGTCGTTCTTGAGCTGGGTCTTGCAGTACTCAATGCGCGCAGTGAGCCAGTCCGACACGTTCGGCTCGCATGGCATTTGCTCCAGGTGCTCGGCCAGCTTTTCAACGATAGGCCCTGACACCTTGACGGGCACAACTTCAATCTGCCGAATCGCGTCAATGACGTCCTGGCGCCTGAAATCATCCGTGGGGCACAGCTTGAACACCGCGGCGGTCCGCTCTTCGGCCGTCGTTTGGCTCAGGTAGGCATGCGCGTCGAGGAGCACCGGGGGGATCGGGTAGTCGAATCCGTTCTCGAAGGACACCTTCCCTTTAGGGCTGATGCTCCACTTGTGCTTGATGGACCCGGCTTCGAAATCGAGCCCTACCGTCATTTCATTGGCTGGCCCGGCAAACTTCCAGGTGGCGCCAGCCTGCTTGCCCACTGCCGCGCGGTGGCCGTAGAGCCCGATTTCGATGGCGTTGATAGCCGCCGTCTTGCCTGAGAAGTTTCGCCCGCAGAAAACGGTCACAGGGGTCAGGTCGTAGGTGAAATCGCGACCTTTGAAGTTGGTTGCCGACACGCGTTTGAGGCGGCCGAGCTTGGGGACTT
>CAZRDS010000054.1:0-373 GCA_964598895.1 uncultured Gammaproteobacteria bacterium
CATTTTTGTCTTGAGTTTGTTTCTTTTGATTGAAGGCCCAGATACCTGGGAACAGTGTTTGCAATTCCTCCGTCCGGAGCAAACACGCCGCATTCGTTTAGTGGCCAAAAAAATGTCGCAAGCCGTAAGTGGGTTTGTGACAGGTAACTTACTCATCAGTCTGATCGCGGGGACAGTGACACTTGTCACGCTTCTCATCCTTCAAGTTCCCTACGCCTTTGCGTTGGCGGCGCTCGTGGCTATTTTTGACTTGATTCCGTTGGTCGGTGCGGCCATTGCAACGATCGCTGTCGGACTCGTCGCTCTCACGAAGGGGCTGGTTGTTGCTCTGATCGCAGTTCTCGTGTTGCTAGTGTACCAATTTGTGGAAGGA
>CAZRDS010000054.1:383-8155 GCA_964598895.1 uncultured Gammaproteobacteria bacterium
CCTGATCCAGCCGCTCGTCTACGCACGCGTTATTTCTCTTTCGCCACTCCTCATTATTTTAGCGTCGATCGTGGGGGCGGAGTTAGCCGGGATTGTGGGAGTTTTGTTGGCGATTCCACTCGCAGCCGTCATTCAAATTGCGGCTCGAGAAGTCTTCTTTGAGGTGATGCCTAAAACGGAGCCTCTCGTGGGAACAGTGAGCGTAAACCGAAAAGAAAAACCCGCGCTGCGTTGACAGAGTCTTGGAGCAGGTCTAGGTTTAGGTGTTCTTTTTGGTTATTTTTCAGGGGGTTCAGGGAGCCGTGTCTTGAAGAGTGTTTGATGCTCATCGAATGTTCTTCTGGAAACGGGCCTATGCTGGGCTCTTCAGAAAACCGCCTTGAATGAACAGGAGGGACGGTATGACGCTTCGATTCAGTTCAGCCGGTGCAACCAGCATTGGCAGGCGGTCCAATAATGAGGACGCCTACAGCGCGGACGACGCTCTGGGCTTCTATGCCCTCGCGGACGGTATCGGTGGCAGCCAAGCCGGAGAGGTGGCAAGCGAGCTGGCCGTCAGGGAGACTCTCAAGTTTCTCCAGGATCGTGCCGCTCTCAATCCGGGTTCAGACGAACTTCTTGCGGCGGTCACGTACGCCAACGAGATGGTCGTGAACGATTCGACTAAGAACTCAGAACATGCTGGGATGGGTACGACGCTCGTTGCGCTCCTCCGCCAGGCGGACGACGTGCATCTGCTTCATCTGGGTGACTCACGGGGCTACCGGCTCCGTAGCGGTCTCTTCGAACGGCTCACGCGGGACCAGACGGGTTGGGGCGCTCTTGAGGAGGAGTTTGAACGGCGGGGAGAAACGCTCCCTGCCTACATCCTCTCCCTCAAGAAAAGTTCCTACGCTCTTCAGCTCACGGGCCACATCGGCGGCTGGGACGATCGGTTCAAGCCATGCAGGCGGTCTCTGAGTGCCTTGCCTCACGACGTGTTCCTCCTGTGTAGCGACGGCTTGCACGGAGTGCTCACGGACGAGCAGATCGCCCAGATCCTCGTCGACAACCCTGATCCTCAGATGGCAGCCGATGCCCTCATCGCGGCAGCGCTTCTCGCGGGCGGCAAGGACCAGGACAACGTCACGGTCGTGGTCATCCGCTGCACGTAGCAGCGCCCTACAACAAACCCACCGCGACAGGAGTACTCCCTCGTACTCGCCGTCGCGGTGGGTGCTCTTGTTTTTTACGGAAGATTTTCGGATTACAGGTCGCGCAACGGAAGGCTGCCCCCCAGAAAATCTGTTTTGCCAATCGCCATCCCTGCCTGACGCAACAAATCGTAGGCCGTTGTGAGGTGAAAGAAGAAGTTCGGAAGCACGTATTCACGCGTATAATCGAACCCCGTCATATACTTTCCTGGGAAGTAGGCGAGCGTAATCTGACGTGTCGCCGCCTCTTTGAAGCTGTCTTCAGCGACCGTGGCAAGAAAATCCTGTGTTTTCTTGATACGTGCACGAAGCTCGCTCAAGGTTTCTTCGTTGTCTTCGTGGCTCGGGACTTCCACGCCAGCCAAACGGGCGCTTGCGCCTTTCGCGTTATCACACACGATTTGTACCTGTTTCTTGAATGGAAACATGTCAGGAGCGATCCGTGCTTCAAGAAGGGTTTTTTCGTCTAACCCTTTTTCGGCGACGAAGGCCTGGGCTTTTTCAAGCAAGCTATCAAGTGCGCCCAGCGATTTTACAAAAACAGGCAAGGTAACGTCGTAAAGAGAATTCATACAGTGTTCTATGCTTTGAGAGAGTTAATGGTCTGCACCAGCGCTTCCCACTCAGATTTCCGTTCAGGCGAAATAACCAGGCTAAACCCTCCGTTCCGACTCTGAACGCCAAACATCCATTCGTCTCCCGCAGCAGCAATGGCTACGTTTACAATGTTTTGCAGAGTGAGTTGCTTGGTTTCGGCGCTGCCATTCAAGCCGGAGACTTCGAGGATTTGTCCATCAAAGCTCGCAAACTTGCTGCCATCAACGACGCGGAGCGGGGGATTCATAGCGAAAAATACTATAGCACCTGAGGAGTGAATTCAAGAAATAGGGCAGCGTGGTCTGAAACTTCTTCCGGCAAGATGCGAAACTTGTTGGTTTGAATGCCATTTTTAAGAAAGAGGTAGTCCGCAAATTTTTCAGGCTTGTTGTAAAAGCTGGTTCGGGTCGAAAGGATATTGTGAGACCGGATCAAGTTCTCCCAACCGGATTCTTCGATTAATCGAATGCTCTCAGTCTGAAGATTTAGGTTAAAATCCCCCGCTAAAATAAGTGGATGTGAAAAGCGTTTGGCGAATTCAACAATAGCTCTCGACTGCGCGAGTCGCTCAGGCGTGTCTTTTTTTCCACCAGGTTGCCACGCTCCGTGGAGGTTTATCACCGTCAGCATTCCCTTGGGGGTTTCAAGTGTGATGTATTGAAGTGGTCGTGCATGGTCAGCAATATCGATTGCAGAAACCCAGCCTGGTGTTCGATAGATCGATGCGGTCCCATATTCAACGATGCGAAACTGCTTATGAACAATAAGAGCCAGTCCAAAGAAATCTAAATACTGCGGTTCAAAATACACGGTATGTTCTGGGAGGAGACAGGTGACATGATTCAGGAGCTGGAAGTCAACTCCTTGCATGCCACGCCCTGCAGCAATATCACCGGCCGTATGTTCACCGCCATTCCACATCTCTTGTAAACAAAAGATGTCGGTATCTTGGTGATTTTTAAAGAAGGCGAGGAGCGCTTCATTTCCTGCTCGGCCACCCCAGGTGTTTAAACAAATGAGTTTTTGTGTGGGCGTGTGTAGCATAAGGGTAAGACCACAGTCTTCCAAACAGGTAAAAGATGAGCAAGGGATTCGCTGGGATCCGCAGTTGCCGCTTTCTGACAAAGTCCGTACTGTACGCCGATACAGATATTCCCTATGTTTACCGGCATTGTAAAAGGCATAGCGCACGTTACGCGGATTGAGCAAAAAGCAGGCGCTCGTACTTTTGAACTTGAATTAGGCGAGCTCGCAGAAGGAATAGAGAGGGGTGCGAGTGTGTCGGTGGCGGGTGTTTGTTTGACGGCGGTAAAGCAAGAAGGCACGTGTATTCAGTTTGATGTCATCGGTGAAACGTTGGCGAAGACCTATCTCGGCTCTATCCAAGTGGGCGACGCCCTGAACATTGAACGTTCAGCGAAGATGGGGGACGAAATCGGTGGCCATCTTGTTTCAGGTCACGTGACGGCGACGATCGAGATTCGCACGATTGATCATCCGGCAAATAATTGGATCGTCAATTTTACTTGTCCGCCAGAGTGGATGCAGTATGTTTTACCGAAAGGCTTTGTGGCGCTTGATGGATGTAGCCTTACCATCGTGGACGTCGGGTCGGATTTTTTCACCGTTCACTTAATTCCAGAAACGCTTGCTCGTACAACGTTTGGAAAAAAAGGAGTAGGGGAGCTTGTTCACTTGGAAATTGATCCTATGACACGCGCGATTGTTGATACCATAAAACGCATGAATTCTTCTCTATGAACTCCAACCACTTTGAAGCGCTGAATGGTAACGGTCTCCGCATTGCGATCGTCGGAGCGCGTTTTAATCAGGACC
Source organism: uncultured Gammaproteobacteria bacterium (assembly GCA_964598895.1). Classification (GTDB taxonomy): domain Bacteria; phylum Patescibacteriota; class Patescibacteriia; order 2-12-FULL-60-25; family 2-12-FULL-60-25; genus JAGOTP01. The sequence goes on from CAZRDS010000054.1 coordinate 4,010, forward strand.
TGTGTGATGCGCTGGTTGAAGATGCGCTCGCAGGGTTGCTCGAGTGTCAGGTCCGACGGGATCATATTCAGATTGTGCGTGTTCCTGGGTCATTTGAACTCTCGGTCGCGGCGAGCCGGCTGGCGGAAACAGAGGAATTTGATGCCATTATTTGTCTGGGAGTGTTGATCAAGGGGGATACAAAGCACGATCAGTACATTGCTCAGGCGGTCGCGCAAGGATTAACCACAATTTCCCTCCAAACAGGGATTCCTGTAGCCTTTGGCGTTCTCACGACGGAGACGCGCGAACAGGCAGAAACACGTGCCTTGGGTTCAAAAAAGAAAGGTTGGGAGGCCGCGTTCAGTGCTGTTGAGACCGTGCTTATTTTGAAAAAGACGACGTAAGTTTTGACAAACGAAAGCAAGAGGAGAACAATTCCTGCTCCCAGGAATTGTTTGCATATCCCTGGATATGGGTTTTCTCTCGATTCGCTTGAAAAAGCGGCAGTAAAACCCCTGTCCTGGTACATGCATGCTAGCGATGGTGCTGGGTCATGCGTCTCAACAGGAGGCACGAGTGAGCGTTCGTACATTGAAACACGAAGAAGATGGTGTGACGGCTTTTCGGGTGCATCTGCCGCCTTCACTGCCTCTGCTGCTCGTGGCCCTGAGCTTCTCGCTCGGGGTCGCGAATGCAGCGGGCGTTCCACCTGAAGCGGCGCTCCTGTCCTTTGCGGTGTGTGCGGTCATCAATGCACTCCTCGCAAGGAAAAAGGGGCCCTTTCTGGCGGTGGGCGGTATCGCCGCTGGTCTCGCCCCCATCCTGCGGGAGGGGATGGAGCGTTTCGGTACGGACGGGTATCCGCTCGTCCTCATCGCGGTGTTCGCGAGCGGCGTCATCATGATGGTGGCGGCTCGATTCGGGGTCGCACGGCTGACGGAGAAGATTTCGCATACGGTCGTGGAGGCGATGCTCGCAGGCATCGGACTCAATGTCGTGTCAAAGATGCTTCCGGATGTGCTCGGGCGACAGTTCGTGCGGCATGGATGCATCGGTGTCTTCCGCGAACTGCCATCGCAACTTCTTCACGCGGATCTGCGCGTGATGCTGACGAGCGCGAGTACGCTCGTTCCGATCATCTACCTGATCACCCACATGGGGAAGAACCGCGTGCCGAGCTGGCTCAAGGTACTGCCCCCGCAGGTGGTCGGTGTCGTGTCGGGAACGGTGGTGGGGCTTCTTCTCGGTCTCGAACCGCGTCGACTGCTCCACATCTCCGGCAACCTCGGGAACGCCATTACGTTCCCGGCCTTCGGGCGCTTCTTCGCCGACCCCACGCTCTGGGCCCCCATGGCCTGGTTGACGGCGCAGTTCACGATCGTTGCGAGCATTGAGGGGCTCGCAACCGTCGTCACGGCGGACAAGTATGATTCTGCGGGTCGCAAGACGGACCTGAACCACGCCCTGTTCCTCACGGGGCTGAAGAACGCCTGCGCGCTCTTCGGAGCGACCGCCAGCATTGATGGACTCGTCAAGACGACGACCAACATCTCGGCGGGTGGAAGGAATGTGTGGTCGAGCGTCTACAGCGCCGTCATCATGCTTCTGCTCGTGGTGTTCGCGACGCCGCTCGTCAACCGGTTGCCGCTCGCCGCCCTGGCGGTGGTGGTCATCATGATGGGGTGGAAGCTCGCCCACCCGAGCAAGTTCGTGCATGCGGCTCGGCAGGGGAAGGGAGAGCTCCTGACCTTTATGACGGTCGTCACACTGACGATCACCCTCGATCTGCTCATCGGGATCATCGTGGGTGTCTGTGTCGACTGGGGAGCAAAGAAATTTCTCTCACCCAAGGAAGTGGCGCTCGACGCCGCGATCTCTCACGCGGCTGAGTGACTTCGTCCCTTTCATTCTACAACCGGCTTCCAAAAATATGTCGGTTCTGGCGACCTGTTCGCCTGTGTAGCGTCTGCTACACGAACTCGCCCCGCGTGAGCGTCGACCCCCAGTCGAAACTCGCTTCGCGGGGTGTTGTCGTTTGAGAGGCTTTCTCTCTGGCCAGACCGCTAAGACTACGATATAACAAGAGCACATGGCCAATCTTTTTGATCGCGAACGAAACCGGCGTACCCAAGCGAAGAAAGACAAGAAAGCCACCAAATCGGGGGAGTGGTTGGATGAGGACGCGCCGCTTCTCTATGAGACAGGGGTTTTGGCGGCGATTCATAGCAAACGTTTCGATATCATGAAGGACGATGTCCTTTTTCCAGCGACGTTGGATAAAGAATTGTGTCTTCAAGAAGAGCATGATTTCGCTGTTGGAGATCGCGTCTTCTTTCAGAAAGGCGAAAATGGCGTCGTGACGGTTCTTGGGAGAGAAAAGCGCACGAGCGTCGTCATGCGCTCACGCGCTGATTGGTCGCGTTCGAACCCAACTTTGGAAGAGCATGCGCTCTCAGCGAACGTCGACATAGGGATTATCACTGTTTCGGTAAAAGACCCAGATTTTCATCAGAGTTTTATCGATCGTTATCTTGCCGTACTACAATCCGGGAACGTCCAGCCGCTCATTTGTCTCACAAAGATCGACTTGTCGGACGTTCAACCAGAGATTTTGGCGTTTTACGAACGACTCATGATCCCGATTATCCGCACTTCGACCACTGCTTCGAAAGGGATCGAAGAGCTGAAGGCCACTTTGCGCGGGAAGACAGCCGTCTTTCTTGGTCAGAGTGGCGTCGGCAAGTCTTCACTCATGAACGCGCTCTTGCCAGGAATGGTCGTGGATACAGGAGAAGTGAACGAACGTACCGGAAAAGGACGACATACCACAACCGGTAGCTCGCTTTTGGCGTGGGATACGCATTCGTACATCATCGATACGCCAGGTATTCGTTCCCTTGGGGTAGACCAGCTTCCACGCGCAGAAATAAAATACCTCTTTCCAGAATTTGAGATGGTTGGTGCTGCTTGTCGGTTCTCTGACTGTCTCCATTTGAGCGAGCCGGATTGCGCCGTGAAGAGCGCATTAGAGAAAAAAGATCCAAACCTGAATCAATATCGTTACGATAGCTACGTGAAAATGATGGCAGAAGAAGCAGGGCGCCCTTTTAAATCGTAAACAGGGGAGGCTGGCTGCCTGGTAGAGCGGGGAGTAGAGTGTTGAACATATGCTTTTATCCCATACCGACAGCCCATTTGAACACGTGACTCTTCTTGTTCGCGCAGATCATGCACACGCAGAGCTTTGGCTGGGAGATAAGCTTGAACTCACGCTTCTTGCCCAAGTGGTGCGTCCTGAGCTCCCTCAGCACGATCACACGACCGATACAGGTGAAATCCATCATGATGAAGCCGAGCGCGAATATCAGGTGCTCTTAGAAAAAGCGATTGCAACACAGGTCGCGGAACGGAACGCAGAAGCCGTTTGGCTCGTGATGGAAGCGGAACTCTTGCACCGCGTGTCTGAGAAGCTCTCTCCAGATCTCCAGAAAAAAGTGACGCATGCATTGAGTCATGACCTGATGAAAGAAGAATTGCAGACGGTTCTGTCACGCGTACAGAAAGAAGGGTCAAAGTTAGTCTAAATTCCAAAGGACGAAATACAAACATCCAGCTGAACGCTGGATGTTTTGTTTCTTTTACACGGAGGTTGATCGGCTGAGCTCGCGAGGAGTCTTAGGCAGCGTTTGTGTCTGCTTGGTGGAGACCGAAGGTGTTTCCTTCTGTGTCCGTGAAATATCCTTGCCAAGCCATCCCCTTCAGCGCGAATTTTGGCATCGCTTCTTTTCCTCCAGCGGCGAGAATGTTTTTTGCCGCTTCATCGTAGGAATCTACCACAATCGTGCAGACGTACGCGTTGGAAGTCTGGTTTGGCAGAGGAGCAGGGCAAGGACGGCGCATAATGCCTCCATTGATTCCGCCCGTTTCCTCTCGTTCGCCGGTCATGACCATCCAATATTCCATCTGTCCACCTTCCCATTTTTCGATCTTCCAGCCAAAGGTTTTTGTGTAGAATTCGGCACAGCGTTCTGGATTGTCAGCGTGAATTTCGAAGTGCGCAACGCGGTTTGGCATATGGCTCTAGAAAGAATGAATAACAGAGATAACCCTAGCAATGACCAAGGAGCGTGTCTATGATCACTTGTTATTCTTACGAATAACAAG
>CAZRDS010000055.1:0-2381 GCA_964598895.1 uncultured Gammaproteobacteria bacterium
AGTCCCCATCAAGAATGCCTTCTTCGATCATCGACTCTCCTTTTACTTTTAGGATGTAGGAATTTGAAGGGTCCGATGCAAGTTCAGATGGAACGGCCAGGGTTTCGCGTCGGTCTTCAACCGCCTCAATCGGTTGACCAGCTGTGATCAAGCCAATGAGAGGCAAAACAACACTCCGGCCCCAACGAACGGCTTGGTCTGTTGGTTGAAGCTCCCTATTTCCAGAATCCCCCTCTGCATCATGCAGATAGCCATTCTGACGCAGAGCTTGAACAAGCACATGCACCGTAGAAGGAGAGGCGAGCTCCAGACCGCTCGCAATTTCACGATACGAAGGGGCAAACCCTCGATCATGAATGTACTGAACAATGAAGTCCAAGACATCTTTCTGTTTAGGAGTGAGTGCCGTTGCCATATAGAACAAAATTAGAACAGAAACAGAACGCCGTCAAGACGCCCACTTATCCACGGTTCTCCTATTTTATCCACAGCAATGTAGATTCAAGAAAGAAAATCTTTGCGTAACAACTTCGCCTCCTGAGATAGCGTCAAGTGTTTCGCACTAAAAAAGATGTTGTAATTTGTTTTGTAAACACCTACACAAATGCGCACGGATTTTTTTCAAAAAGAAAAACCTTCTTTTCCAAAAAAGTGTTAGGCGGTTATTGAACAGACTAGACCGACGGAACAGATTTTTTCTCTTCATGGACAGCCTTTCCACATGCAAGAAAAAAGCCATGGCATGATGGAAAAGAAGGCTTGAGAACAACGACGCTTCGCCCGATCCGTCGAAGGATCAACCGCCTCACACCATGCCCCTCCCCACTTCACGGGGACGAGTCTTTTTCTCGTCTCTCCTGATTTTGTGTACCTTATTCACCCCGCTCCAACAGGTTGCTGCAGCTGAACCTCCTTCGTATATACTCATCGGAGAAGTGCAGTGGTCTGGCTCTTCTCGTTCAACGGCTGATGAGTGGCTCGAACTTTGGAACGTTGGAACCGAGTCCGTAGATATCACCGGCTGGTCACTCGTCGGCGCCAGCGAAAAACCGATCTTCTTTCCAACGAATACCCTCCTCGCCCCAAGACAAACCCTTCTCGTCGCAAACTACCCAGCGACTTCCGATAAGACATTGCTGAGCGCACAAACGATCGCTATCGCAACAAGTAGCTTATCGCTCTCGAACGATCATCTCCTCATCGAGCTACACGATCAAACAGGTTTGATACAAGACACCGCCGGAACCGGCGCGAAGCCTCTTGCAGGCGCTTCAACACCGATAAATACCAGCATGATACGCGCGAGTGAGGGCGCCGGTAACCTAAGTTCAAGCTGGCTCTCTGCAACAAGCACATTCTTTCTTTCCGCACCTGATCTTGGAACACCTGGCGTCTGTGATCATTGTGTTCTCATGCCCTCACCCGTCGCTACTCCAGACGCGCTTCCCACGCCACCTTCCACGATCACAACCTCTACCGAAGTGCTTCCACCGCTCGAATTCACTGAACCAGAAGCAGGGACAACAACCGAAGAAGCACTGGATCCACAAACCATCGAGGAATCCACTCCTGAATCCATCCCTCCCCTCCTTGAGCCCGAAGAAGCTGCTCTTTATGGCGTCACGGAACAGGACTTAACCGAAGAACAGCCCGAATCACTTGCTACTTCATCCACCCTGTATGAATCCCCTTCTCTCGGAACGAGCACACCAGCTCTTCCAGCGCTACAAGAAACTCCCAGCTCTTCCACGCCCGTTTTCGTCACGAGTACCGATGAGAATACCGCGGATGACGAAGATCCTCCCCAGCCCATCGTCGCCCCAACTTCGACTTCAGTTGTAACAACAACCATTGCTCTCACCACCCCTACAAGCACTACAGCTATTGCAACCTCTACATCTGCTCCAACGACGACACCTGTCGCACCTGTTTCTGCCGTTTCGACGCCAGCCCCTTCAAACGACCTACAGCCTCCCGTCGTCCTAACCGCCGATCCCTCTTCTTTTGATCCGGTCATTACGGAACTCATGGCTGCCCCGCTCACAAATCAAGAAGAGTGGATTGAGCTCAAACTCCCAGACAATGCGAGCCCACTTCGATATCTCAATTGGAAACTAGAAGCTGATGAAAAAACGATCTTCACCCTTACCACCGCCTCACTCCAGGCCCTGAACACCCAAGGAGCGTATCTCCTTCCCGCTTGGAAGACCGCGAAGCTGAAAAATACAGGAGCGACCGTGCGCCTCGTGCGTGCCGATGGAACAATCGCGCAAGAAGTTCGCTATGGAAACAGTCTCAAAGGAACTTCTTGGATGCGAGATGATGCTTCTACTTCTTGGAAGCTCACGCGCCATCCAACCAAAGGATTCGCAAATATCTTA
>CAZRDS010000055.1:2391-3555 GCA_964598895.1 uncultured Gammaproteobacteria bacterium
CTGCTGGCGTGCTGGTACCTGGTTCGCAACGGCGAAGCCGTGAGCGGCCCGATGGCTGTTACGAAGCCAACGAAACCCGCCCCACGCCCTCGGACCGCACCTTCGAAGAAACCGACGAACAGCATCGGTAAAAAGAAAACCGCCTCAACAAGTATTCCAACCAGCACAGGCGACATAAAAACGCTTGGAACAGCCGCTGCGAAGAGCGCTGTGGAACTACCAGAAAACACATCCAACAAAACCACGGTGAAGAAAATCCCTGCTCCAAAAAAGGCAAAGACCCCAGCGAGTCCAAAAACCCCTAAGAAAACAACGAAGAAAACTTCGACTAAAAAATCTCTTGTCACCCCTTCCTCTGTGACTCACTTCGAACAAATTCCGCCCGAACAACTTTCTCCACGTGTGCGCGTCCGTTTGCAAGGTGTTGTCGGCTCAACGGCGGGGGTCTTTGGAAAGCAACGCTTCGTCCTCCTCGCCCCAGATGGACGTGGCCTCCTCGTTAAAACAACGACCCAGCAACCGAGCCCCGCTCTTGGTGACACCATCGAGATCACCGGATTACTCTTCGCGAACGATGAAGGCGTCCAGCTCCAAATGGAGTCGAGCGACCTTTGGAAATCCGCTCCCCTTGCGGCGACCACAAGCCCGCGTACCGTAGAATGGAACGCTCCTGGCATCGAAGATCAATGGAGCTTCACCCGACTCGAAGGCGCCGTCACGGACAGCCGCCCATCTTCGATCACGCTCGAAGCCCAGATTGGGGAGGTCACCATCCCGATTAAAGCCGTCTTAGGCTACCGTGCACAACGCGTAAAAGTGGGAGATACGGTTGAAGTCAGTGGCATCTTTGATGGTCGTGGGGGTACCTGGAAGATCCAACCGTCCAAAGCCTCCGACATCGTGATCGTGCGGCACCCAGAACCAGCCTCCCAGATCGCCGCCACGAGCCCGAGCGACACCAAGGCCCCTTGGAACGCCATTGGGATCGCCCTCGGCAGCATTGGAGCCATTGAAGGCATCCGCCGCTGGCTCGAAAAGCGCAAAGCCACCCAGCTCATCCCAAAACAGCCGGTTCCGGTTACCAACTAAATGGTCTTGCAAGTGAGCTTGGCCCCTGGTACTATCCTGGGCGCGTAAATAGCGCCCAAGCGGGTATCGTATAGC
>CAZRDS010000055.1:3565-7942 GCA_964598895.1 uncultured Gammaproteobacteria bacterium
GCTACCTTGCCAAGGTAGAGATGGGGGTTCGACTCCCCCTACCCGCTCCAACAAAAGCGTTCCGATTCGTCGGGACGTTTTTGTATTTATAAATGTAAGAGAACATCGAGAGCGTATGACACAAAAAATGGGTGATGGTAAAATTGAATGATGAAATTCTTTTTAAAGAGGTCTCCAAAGATGGAGGAATTGCTTGAGGTATTTGGGATCGTTGGATTGGCATCCATTGGTTTAGATCAACTATTCAAAATAGGCGTCTGGAATGTGATGCTGACATTTTTTCTTCCCGTTATTTCTGCACTAAGCATTTCAGATGACATTTTTTCTTTATTCCAAAGCTCTTATCTAGCAGCTAGCTTCTTCATGATAGCTCTATTGTTGCTACTCATGGTTCTTTTCTGGGCATTCCTAGCCTATCTCCTACAGTTGGTGCTCATCACAAAAATGCAGATCCCTCTTGTATCCACCGATCAAAAAAGGAAACGCATCCTCGGTGCCCTCTTGGTCATAAATATCCTCGTTTTTTCTTTTCATCTCCTACAAAGTCTTGTTCCTTCTTTTAACGTTCGTTAGAAACAGAGATCTTCATTATAGTTCGATTTCCCGGACTCAGAGGAACCTGCTGTGTTTTTGAGATATACTAGAAGAACTATGAAAAAGTTCCTCCTGCTTTCAAGTATTCTTGGTTTGGCTCTCATGGGTGCAGGCTGCTCTAAATCCGCGCCTCCCACTGGTCCAGCAAAACCTGTTGATCCTACTCACGGACATCTCATTAAAGGTACATCCAACACAACCGTCTATTATCTTGGATCCGATGGAAAGCGTTACGTCTTTCCAAATGATAAAACCTATCTCTCCTGGTTCACTACCTTTTCGTTCGTGAAACAGATTGCGGATGCTGAACTACTCAAAACCCCACTCGGTGGCAACGTGACGTACAAACCAGGTTCGCGCTTGATAAAAATTGAGACTGCGCCCAACGTCTACGCCATAACACGTGGCGGAATCATCAGACAACTCAAAACAGAAGACGTCGCCGAACAGCTCTATGGGAAAGACTGGACCAAGCGTGTCGATGATATGCCAGATGCCTTCTTCACAAACTATAAAGATGGGCAGCCGATTCTGAGCTTTAACGACTTTTCTCCAAGCGCGGAGGAACAAAACACGACAACGATCGACCAAGACAAGAATCTCGCTCCGATCACAAATTCAACAGTAAATTAACTTTTCTCAACAAACAAACACCCACTCGCCGTCTTGGCGAGTGGGTGTTTGTTTACAGATAACTGTCTTTGACTCTCCTTAAATATTGAAGGAGAAATAGGTGTAATCCGACCACGCGCTCGTATCATTTCCCTGCTCATCCACCGACTTCACGCGAATGCGATATTGGTTCATGCCTGGGAAAATAATATCCTCCTTACTCAAGGAACCTAATGTATACATTCCAATCGAGGTCCATGGAGTAGTACCACACGTGTCACACTGGATATCCAAAACGAAGTACTTTCCTCCGTTTGTTTTCCAGTTGATAAAGGCCTTTCGAGGAAAGTTTCCAAGAACTGCTTGGTTCATCGGATTAAGAATCGTAGGGGCAAAGTATGGGAGGACTTGCTGGCTCGGGGTGCGGAAGCGGAAATAGACAAAATCGGACCAGCCGCTCGTATCACGGTTATTTACATCTACTGATTTCACGCGCACGCGATATTGGTTGTCGCCTGGGAGCATGAGATCGCGTAATTGCGTCATTGAATTGCCAACTGTGTAGGTGCGCAAGGATTCCCAAGCAGATTGCCCACAGGTATCACACTGAACGTCCACAAGATAATTGGCGCTTCCATTCGATTTCCAATTCACCGAGAGGGTGCGTGGAAAGTTTGTGAAGAGCTGTTCATTCACTGGATAAGTAATGGAGGGACCATTACTGACCACAGGTGAAGGAACCACAGCATACTGACTCGTATCAAAGTTGAGACTCACATAGTCGGAGAATGGTCCATAGCTCCCATCATCCTTGATCGCTTGTACGCGTACACGGAACCAACCATCTCCCGTGAAATCAATCTGCTGAGAAGTCGCAAAATTTTCGCTATACAGATAGGCCGTGTTTTCATTGATTCCAACTACGGGATAACAGGCATTTACGGCTCCAATACAAGCAATTTCAAGGCGATGACGACGTGCCGAATCACCAGTCCATGCGACCTTAAGACTGCGTGGGAAATTGGTGAAGCGCTGATTCTGAGCTGGATAGGTGATCAAGAGTCCTGCTGATTGAACAGGGTCTGGTGCAGGAACCTGCTTTGGGGGAGAAACTACTACCGGCGGCAGGGGCTCTACAACCGGAAGACGGGGTTGAGCTCGAACAGCTAAAATATTCGTAATTCGAGCGCGAATGTAGACCTCATTTCCTTCGTCATAAATAGCATATGTCGCCCCCTTCAGGAGATCCACCCCCTGCCGATTATAGACGCGCGATTCAAACTTGGGGAACGCTGCCCATCGGCTCGGGAGACGCACAACGCCCCCCTGACCTTCGTTATTTGCCCAAAATTGGAGCCGGCCATTGGTATTCAACAGGTATACCGCTCCTCCGTCTTCACCTGTGTAGTCTTTCCCGACAAAGTCAAAACCACTTTGATCCACCGTTCCATCTCCGTAGTGTAACTTTGCAACTCCTGTCTGAAGACTCCCCTCCTGCACGAAAGAATAGCTCACAGTGACAATACCTGCCGCCGGAATTGTAGCCGCGGAAGCTGCGGAACCGGTAGCGACAATTGCGGTTAGAGCGATCGCAAGACTCGCTGCCGCTCCCAAAAAGAAACGTTTAAACATAGAGGAATGGATGAATAAATTCATTCATCAGTATACCACTTTAGAGCTTTAAGGATCTACCAAGACGAATAGAAAAATCATCGATTTGATGAATCCTAGTATGCTCCTTATTTTTCCATGTTCAATTGAAAAGGCAACGTTTTGGTGAAAATTTCATCGGCGACAAACAGCTTGATCTTTGTGACGGGTGACTCAAATGTCGCGTCAATAGACGTGGGTTCGACCAGCGCGTCTGGAATATCCGCTGTATGCGAAAGAAGCGGCACTGGCTGACCAGCCGCATCGTAGCCCATCCATTTCACAAAGTTTCCGCCCTTACCGAGATAATCGAAGGTGTAGGTTGTGCCCTCAACCGCCGTCAGCGACACAGCTGCACCGGCTGTTTTCTTCTCCTTCCCTAATTCACTCGGAGCGAATTCGAGCGGCCGAACATTCACAGGCAAGTCTAAAATCACCTGACCTTCGACCGAACGAATATCTGCTTCTTTCACCCCTTTCAGAACATGAATTTCGCGCGAGCCTTCTAGGTAGCCCGGGAGTTCTGCGATCGGTTGCAGATTGATGCCATCAAAGGGAGCCTCTTCAAAACTGTTCTTCGCATCGTAGATATTCTTTCCTGCTCGATCCAGTACACGCGCAACTGTGAGATAAGCGCTGCGATCAAAGGATCCTTCGGACAGCAGGCGTTCCCGTCCTGGGATCTCTGGCAAAGATAAGCTGAGCACAATGTATGGGAAGAAGGCATCGTACTTTTCCCAGTGAATCTCGAGCCCTTGGTAGCTATTACTGACCGTTGAGCCCAGATAATGTGCCGCTGGCTGGTTCAAGGCCGCCGTGTACTGGTCACGAGAAATGGGTAGTGGTTCCCGTCGGGCGATCTCGGCGGGAGAAAGAGGTGATGAAGGTGCAACACTGTCTGAAGGCGCCGATTCGGTTGATGTTGCTTCAAGAGTGACCACGGGAGCTGGCTGCATCTCAGAAGAGATGGTCTTCGTGAGAGGAAAGGACGTAGGCAGTGCGGTAAAAAAACTAGAAAATGCGAGCAGGAAGGCGGAGAAAAGGAAGAACATAAGTAGAGACTTGCTTGAGTATATCAAAGATATGCGTTTAGGGTCCGTGCTTGAGGCCACCCGGGAGTGTGGTCACGAACCGGTGAGGCCTATACCATACGGACTAGCATGAACACTCCCACTCCCGCCTACCAAGGCCCCCTCCTTAGTGTCTACCAATGGCAACAGCCCATTTCGAACGGAACAGAGGTGACCTTTGAACGCTGCGTCCGTCCGGACACGGTCGCGATCCTAGCTTTTCTGGACAAGGATACACTGCTCCTCACACGGGAAAAACAGGTCGGGCGCACGGATGTATTTACAGATGCACCCGGTGGTCGCGTGGACCCCGGAGAAACTGCCGAAGAAGCCGCGCGGCGCGAGCTCAGAGAAGAAACGGGCTATGAAGCTAGCCGTCTAACACTTTGGGAAACGACTCGCTACGCCGGCTTGGTGACATTTAATTGTAGCGTGTTCGTAGCTACTGGCT
>CAZRDS010000056.1:0-7921 GCA_964598895.1 uncultured Gammaproteobacteria bacterium
GTATGTAGGCCAGGTGCAGCTGTCGAAGGCCCAGAAGGTCAGTGCCTTGGCGTCCTGGAAGCGTGCAAAGTGGTTCTCGCTGCCTAATACGACCGAGATCACTTCCCCCGCCCCTTCTTTGCGTGTCGCTTGAGCCAGACAGAAACCCGCTTCTGGGAGTGAGCCTGTTTTGGCGGCAACGATGCGGTACGGATTTTTATTAAGGAAGGAGCTTAGAAGCAAATTGGTCGAGCTAATTTCGATAGGTTTTCCGGTAAGACGGTTCGTCAGCGTCAGGGCGGACCGTTCCGTTGTCTCTCGAATCTCTGAGTAAGACAAGGCTGTACGTAAAATGGTCGCAACATCGCGTGCCGAAGCTTGGTTCTCTGGCTCCAGTCCGGTTGGATCAACAAACTTCGCTTGCAAAAGGTGGAGGTCCTTCGCTTTGGCGTTCATACGTTCTACAAACGCCGTCTTCCCTCCCTCAGAGGAACGGGCCAGTGCGTTGCCGGCAATATTTACAGAGCCAATGAGAAGCGCATGAAACAATTCCTGGCGTGTAAATTTTCCTCCAATTGGTAAAACCGTTTTCCCTTCATGTGGATCATCTTCGGGCAAGATCGTTACTGAGACATTCATATCTGGACGATCATCAAGCAACGTCATTGCCGTAACGAGCTTGGTCAAGCTGGCGATCGGATGAGGGATATTAGCTCCCTTCTCAAATAAGACACGCCCTGTAGCGACATCAATCACACAGGCAGACTGAGCCGAGACTTCGATCCCGAGGCGCTCAATGTCCGTTTTACGCGGAACAGGGGCAGCTGGGGCTACGTAACGGGCCGCTGGGAGAGCATGAACCGACGCGAACGCTGTGGGAAGATCGCGCGCGAGCGGAGCTTGGAGTGCGAGGAGCGCTCCCAAGGTGACAAAGGACTCAGCAAACATAGGGCCTATGATACCTTTGGCGTGGTCAGTTCGTCGAGGATCTGTACCACGGTCGGCGCATGGCGTAGCGTTTCGTAGTCCGGCAAGCTCTCGACCGATGCGAATCCTAGTTGCTTACAGAAGTTCAGCGTCACGCGATAGGTCGGCTGACCCAGGCGTACTTCTTCATGCTGCTCTACCAATCCGCGAAGCATGAGGTTGCGTAGCATGAGCGCCGATTGCACTCCACGCACCTGTTCAATTTCTGGCCGTGTGAGAGGACCGCGATAGGCCAAGATGGCAAGGGTTTCGAGTGCAGCTTTGGAAAGTTCCGCCGAAGCTTCCTGTCTCAGAGCTGCTCGAATATCGTCCCCCAGATCACCGTGAGTCACGAGCTCCACTTCCGTCCCCTGTTGGACAAGCTGAAGTCCTGCTTCAGACGTGCGCAAGCGTTCTTGGAGAATACTCGTCGCTTCACGAACCTCCTCCAACGACAACTCGAGGATGGTAGAGAGTTCTTTCAGGGCGAGGGGCCGCGCAAGTGCAAAGAGCACGGCTTCGATTCTTCGATCAGGTGCGTTCATAGATTAGTTGTGAGAGGACACGTGAATATCCGCAAAAAGTTCTGGCTGTTCGATGGTGATCTCGTGGCGATGCAACAGTTCGAGCAATGCAAGAAACGACACAACGGCTTCCATTTTGGTTTCTGAGTCTGCGAGAAAGCGATGAAAGGATACTCGCATGACACTTTTCACGCGTAAGATAAGGGAAGACATTTTTTCTTCCATCGTAAAGACCCGTTCAATCGCGAGCTTGGGTAAACGTAGGATGGGTTGCAGGCGCTTGATCAGGCCAAGATAGATCGCTTGCAGCACGTCAGGCGTGCACGAAGCGGGCAAGGATGTTTGTAGGTCAAGTGGTGACGCCATCGCTTTGCTTCGACTGTAGGAGCCAACCCCCGTTCGTAAACGCTCTGCAAACTGCTTCGCTGCCTCAGCAAAGGCTTGGTAGGCACGAAGCTGCGAAGCCAAGTCCGGGCCTTCTTCAAGCGCAGGATCGAGAAGACTTGGGAGCAACGCTTTTGATTTGAGGTAGACGAGCTTTGCAGCAATCACCAAGAAGTCCGCCAGCTCTTCGGTCGGGATTTCGGAGCGATGCGCTTCGAGATGCGCAAGGAAGGGTTCTGTGACTTCAATCAGCGAAACATCGGTGATCTCAAGCTTTGCCGATTCAACTAACTGCAAAAGAAGGTCCAAAGGACCTTCAAATGCAGTAAGTCGGACGGCAAAGGACATGGAGCAAGGGTTGGTTGAACGTTACTTTTGCTCGCTTGGACGAAGAGCAATGTGTGCCTCTTTCAAACGCTTCTCGTCGATCCGCGACGGTGCCCCCATGAGTGGATCGCGGGCATCCCCTGTTTTTGGGAAGGCGATTACTTCACGAATGTTTGGTTCATTGGCCAAGATCATCACGATGCGATCAATGCCAGGCGCGATCCCTCCGTGCGGTGGCGTCCCAAATTGGAAGGCTTCCAACATGTGGCCAAAGCGGCGCTGAATATTTTCATCATCCATCCCCATGACTTCGAGCACCTTGCGGAGCGCTTCTGGCTGGTGGTTACGAATACTTCCGCCGCCTGCTTCGTAGCCGTTTAAGACAATGTCGTACTGCGTGGTCAAAATTTCTGGGATGCGTTCCTTGTTCATCAACCATTCCATGTGTTCTGGTTTTGGAGCGGAGAATGGGTTGTGAGTGAAGGTCCAACCGCCTTCATCGGTTTTCTCGAAGAATGGGAAATCAATCACCCAGCAAAAGGCCAACAAGTTTGGGTCATTCTTGTCTTCACGAAGGTCTGGCTTGTCGTTCCCATAGGTATCCATCGCTTCTTTGTAGGTCAAGCGAGGGAAAGGAATCTGCTGAATCCGCTTTTCTGGCGTGCAGGATTGGACCATCTTGATCATCATGTCTTCGATGAGCGTGAGCACGTCGTTCTGTTCTACAAACGACATCTCAAGATCAAGTTGGGTGAAGTCTGGTTGGCGATCACCACGCTGATCTTCATCGCGGAAACAACGCGCAATCTGGAAGTAGCGCTCGAGACCCGCAACCATCAGCAATTGTTTGAACTGCTGCGGAGACTGTGGCAGCGCATAAAACTCGCCCTCGTGCAGACGCGCAGGGACAATAAATTCACGAGCCCCTGTTTCACCTGTACTCTTCGTGAGAAGCGGGGTTTCTACTTCGGTGAAGCCTTCTCCGTGAAGATAGGTGCGGAAAAACGTCGTGACCTTGTCGCGCAATTCGACATTTCGCAACATACGGCGGCTGCGCAAGTCGAGATAGCGATACTTCAAACGAAGCTCCTCATTAATCCCGGAGGTATCTTCGAGATCGAACGGCGGGGTCTTTGAGGGATTCAAAATCTGAACGTCTTTGGCCAAGACCTCCACCGTTCCGGTCGCAAGATCTGGATTGATTTGCTTTTCGCCGCGCTTTTGGATGATCCCTGTAATCGCCACGCAGTATTCCGCGCGCAGCTCCTTCATGAGTCCACGCGAGGTATCGGTCAATTCCGAGGGAACAAGGACGATCTGAGCCACCCCAGAGCGGTCACGCAGGTCCAAAAACGCTAATTTTCCCATATCGCGGCGCGTATGGATCCAGCCTTTTAGCGTTACCGTCTCCCCAACCAGGTGTACCGTCTCGCGGATCATCGTGCGTAGCATAGGAGAAAAGCAATAAGAATGCCTTCGTATCTCATCATATAGGAGATCGAAGAGCAATCTGGGCCAGGGTTAGTTGTTGATCATCAATGCCGAGTAAGGCCGTGTGGCTTCTGTCGTGGTAGAGACGGATGTGGAGGTTGAGGAGGCTGGGACAGAACCGGTCGAGCTCGCAGCATCCACCGACCAGCCGTTTAATGCCCAAACAAGGGAAGGTTGGCAATTGGTGGTTTGGGTTTTTTCCACGCACGCCTCATAGCGCAAGAATTCTCCCTGTGCGCGCTGCGTAATCAGAAGTGGCACCGCAACGAATAAGGTCAGTGCAACCACACCGAGAACGATCCAGATAGTAATCCAACCTGTACGAAGGGACGAAGAAGAGGCGTTCATATGGACTTATTTTAGCACAGATCGAACCGATGTCGTGGAAAGTGAGACACCACGAATGAAATCTGAAAATTCTGCCAAGGCATTGATTTGTTTCGGGTTCGTTCGATCCACCCACCCCAAGGAATTTCCATGCGAAACCAGCAGATAGCGCCCATCGAGCCACGCTTGCGGCCGCCAGCCTTTGATCTCACTCGCGAGCTGTTCTCCCGACACGATCACAAGCGAGCCATCCGAACTCAAATAAGCCAAGGTAGAAGGGCTCGGACTTGGAATAAGTTCCAGAATCACGGCGGGATCCTGGGCGACGGTCGAGCTCGTCCCCTGCTCTGAGAGACGCACGAGATAGCTTGGCCCTTTTGGAAGCTGGTCTACGGACTGCTCCTCCGCGTGCTCTGTACGCACAAACCAGGCATCTTTCCCTTGGACTGTTAGGGGAGAAAGTTCATCCTCCAGTACTTGGACGACTTGAATATCCCCTGCACGACTCACGGACAAGAGTGCACGTTGCGTGCGATAGGCAACAATAGCGAGCCGGCCGCTCGAGAACTTCCCCAAGATGACCGGATCCTGCCATTTAGCGCCGCTATGCGTCCGAAGCGGCACGTTCCAGCCGTTGCCCGTGATACGCCAGGCCGAACTTGATGCGGCCTCTGTGGGTGGAGTAAGTACAATCCCTTCCGTCTTCCATTGTTCGGGCCGGAATCCTTGCGGAGATTCACGTTCAGTTACTGTTCCAAACACATTCAACGAAAACACTTTTTCTTTGACCGCGTCTGCTGAAGCAGTCGCCACCAAGATCTGAGTGGTTGTCGGAATTGCCGCAGGAAGGAGCGAGAGCGCCACCGGTTCCGACTGGGCCTGTTCTGAAGAGCCAGTGGTTGAACCCGCAGGAGCTGGCGCCTTCTCAACTGGGTAGAATAATTTCAAGACATACCCACCGATCGCGATGAGAAGGAGCAACAATCCAACGGGCATGACGGCGACGGCCAAACAAGACACCGGACGCTTGGGAAGCATAGATTATCTCGCAATAAAGAGCGCGCTGAAGGCAGAGCTCAGACCCTCTCGTGCACGAGACTTGAGGCTGTAGTAAGGGGGTTCGCCACCCACAACCGGATAAAATTCGGCACCCGCATTGCGAGCTGTAGCACCAAGAGCGACAACCGCATTTTTTTGCGTCTTGTCTGGATCAACTTTTGAAAAATGAACAATATCCCGTTCTGTACCCGGACGGAAACCATTTGGAGCAAAGACGGGAGTTTTTACAGACTCTTCTTTAATAAACGTGTCGACCGATGAACTAGTTGCTCTTGTCCGAAGGCACATGATTCTCATTCCTTCCTCGACATCCATACCCTCACATGCCGGATTCAATTCAAATGGACGGCCGTCGAACACCCCTGCCACATCACAGAAGCCAAACTGTTTTTTAAGCTCGTCTCCCTTGGCGAGGGAGTCAAAATTCACAGGCGCCAAAAAATACTTTCTTTCGCCCTTCTCGGCACTATTTTCTGCCCTCAGCTGATCTAACAATGTTGCTGCCTCGGTAAACCAACGCAGCTGAAATGGCTTCTGTTCAGACTGACTAGATACTTCGGTCTGTCCACCCTTCAGCGCTTCATCGTTTACCAAACTCCCCTTTGTTAATTGGTAGATCGTCGCACACAGAAGCTGACCTGTTGATGAATTACTCAGGGCATGAATCTTCTTTCCCATTCCAGGCTGAGTCTTCTGCTTTGCTTCTAAGTCTTTCCAATATCCAACCATGGCCTCAAACGCCTCATGCGTCGTTTTTACAATACTTTTTTGAAATTCTCCTCTTCGAACTGCCTTTAGAACGGTTAATAATCCAATATTATAAGCAGCCTTATCGATTCCAGCACCTTCCTGTTGCTCTGGATACGTCGTCGCCTCTAGCATCTCAGAAATGTTCCGTTCCCATGCCGCTTCTTCCGTACGTGACGCATCAGGCAGCTCATGACTCGGTACCATCTTAGGTAGTTCTGACATAAAGGGCAAAGATCAAAGGATAATTCAGTTATGGCTCCATCCGATTCAGCATTCTCGGGAACGCAATCGTTTCGCGAATGTGATGCACACCACAGATCCAACGTACCGTTCGTTCAAGACCGATGCCGAAACCGCTGTGAGGGACACTCCCGTATTTGCGCGTGTTCAAGTACCACTCGTATTGTTGCAATGGATAGTTGCGATCAATGATTTCTTTCTTCAAGGCGTCGTAACTTTCTTCACGTTGACTCCCCCCAATGATTTCGCGGCCTTCTTCTGGAGCAATCAAGTCCGCACAGCGGGCACGGAGCACTCCACCCTCATCCGTAAAGCGCTTCATGTAGAACGACTTAATCTCCGCTGGATAGTCTTCGATAAAGACAGGGATCTGATACTTGTTTCCAAGTGCGATTTCTTCTTCGGTCGACATATCATCCAAAAGATACCCTTCGCTGGAATACGCCTCTTCACTAATCAACTTTTCTTCTTTTAGGATGCGCTTCACTTCGCTGTGCTTCAAGTGAATGAATGGCTCATTCACTAAGCGCTGCAAGATGGTCGTATCGCGCTCCAAGATCTTCAGTTCTTCTTGGCAGTTCTCGAGAACATCTTTCACGATACGTTTCACCATTTTTTCTTGCGTATCCATATTCATCTTCTGGTCGAAGAAGGCCATTTCCGCGTCCATCATCCAGAGCTCAGACAAGTGATGACGCGTCTTGCTCTTTTCGGCGCGGAAGACGGGACCAAAGTCGTAGACTTTTCCAAAGGCCATAATCCCCGCTTCACTGTAGAGCTGACCAGACTGCGACAGATAGCCTGGCGTGCCGTAGTAATCGACGGTAAACAGCTGGGTTGTATCTTCACAGCTTGTGGGCTGGATAATTGGCGTATCAAAACGGACGAAGCCTTCTTCGTGGAAGAACTGCTCAATAGAGAAGAAGACACGGTCGCGAATGCGGAGTACAGCCCAGGGCGTTTTTGAACGGAGATACAAATCGCGCTGATCGAACAAAAATTCTGGTCCATGTTCCTTTTTCCCAATCGGGTATTCTTCGGATTTGTGGATCAACGTGACTTTGGTCGCTTGCACTTCATACACGTTTTCCTGTTTTGGATGTTTACTGACGATTCCTTCGACCATCACAGACGATTCGATCGTCGTATCAACGGCTGCTTGCCAGGATGCCTCATCGATCGTGGATTTAGCCACAACACATTGCGTAAAACCCGAACCGTCACGCACTTGTAAAAACGCAATGGAACCACTTGAGCGGACATTATAGGCCCAGCCTTTCATCTCAACCGTCTGGCCAACGAGCGAGGCAAAATCCTTAATCAATGAGGACATAGGCCTTGAATATAGCAAAAGAACGTTCGTTCGCAAAAATAGACAGAACTCACCCACGCAAAATTCCGATACGAACCACGTTATACATGAAAATACCCCTTAAAACGTTAAACAGCGGGCGAGGAACCGCGCGTATCGCTGTTCAACTCGTCCGCTGTGTAGATTCCTCCTTCTTGTTGTCTCGTTCTACTCGTCGTTGTACTCGTCGTCCGTGGAGAGATCGGCTTCCATCGAGTGGAACTCGCTGAGCACCTCCGCGCCGCCGGGCATGAGCTCGTCAGCACGAGCGCAGACGGCCGCCCACATGGTGGCCAGCTGCACCTCCTTGTCGAAGATGGGGCTCTTGAGCACGTCCTCAGCGAGGACGTCACCGTCGCCGGGTTCGACCCCCAGCTGGTGGAAGAGACTGTCGGCCATCGGGGCCGGGATCTCCGTCCACCCGTCGGTGAGGGTGATCGGGAGCCGGTTGACCCTCCGCGCGGAGACATCCTCCGACACGTCCATCAAACGCGGACGACGGACCTCGCAGAGACCGTCCTCG
>CAZRDS010000057.1:0-289 GCA_964598895.1 uncultured Gammaproteobacteria bacterium
GAATCGCGGTGCTGGTGTTTGCGGTTGTTGTGTATGGAGCCGTGTATCTGGGAGGAGCGGTATCGACGGTGCGGGCATCTGCTCAGGCAATCCGGGGTGCGATTGATCGGCGTGACTTCGTCGGTGCTGAAGCAGAGCTGCCAGCCTTCACAACTTCTCTCACGCGTCTGTCGGAAGGCGTAGAGCGATTGCACCCGTTGCGTGAATGGCCGGTAGTGGGGAGTGATATCCGCACACTCGAGCGCATCATGGAAATCCCCGACCAGGACATGCTGGCCTGGGCCACGAA
>CAZRDS010000057.1:299-1957 GCA_964598895.1 uncultured Gammaproteobacteria bacterium
ACGCTCTCGACCGGGGTAGACCAAACTGTGCGTGCAGCTTCCGGCTTTGAACGTGTTTTGGAATCCGTTGGGCTTTTGGAGCGTGGGATCGATGGTTCAATCACGGCTGGCCGGCCATTCGCGTCCCTCAGTCCTTCAGAAAAAGAAGCTATTCTTTCTCGTTTCGCAAGTTTGCTGCCCGAACTTCGCCAGGCGCGGGAACAGGTGAAGCTCGCCGCCTCACTCTGGACGGATTTGCCGACGGAAGCCCGCCAGAGCTCGATGATGGCTCCAATTTCAGCCTATGGAGCCCGTCTACCCGAGCTCACGCAGCGTGCGGACCAGCTTATTTCTTTTTTGGAGTTGCTTTTGCCGCTGGTCGGACATCCAAGCGAGAATCGTTATCTGGTTGTGTTACAAAACAGCGATGAACTCCGTGCGACGGGAGGATTTTTGGGAACGATTGGCTACCTCAAAGTGAAGTCTGCCGATATTGTAGAGATGCGCTTTGATGATGTGTATTCGATTGATAACCCTGTAAGTGGTGTATGGAAAGATGTTCCGCCGTCTCCGCTTGCCCAGCATTTGGGTGTGCCGGCTTGGTTCCTGCGGGATCGCAACTGGTCGCCAGATTTTCCAACTTCCGCAGAAGACATGATGCGAACCTACTTGGCTGAGCGGGCGCTTATCGCGACGACCACGACCGACCACTTGGATGGGGTGATCGCCTTTACCCCAGAATTCTTTGAAGATCTCCTACGGTTTACCGGTCCTATCACGGTCGATGGAAAGACATTCAACGCGGAAAACTTCTTTGATCAGTTGCAATACGATACAGAGCAGGGTTTCTTGAACCAAGGGATTCCGGTCGATAAGCGTAAAGAAATAGTCCTCAAGCTTGGGAATGGACTCTTCAAGAAACTGATGCAACAATCAACGGACCGAATTCCAGCGGTCCTCGACTTGCTCACGAACAACCTCGCGAAGAAAAATGTCTTGTTTTATCTCCATGATCCGCGCACGCTCTCGCTTCTTGACGGACGTGGCTGGACCGGGCGAGCAGCCGGAACGCAGGGGGATTATCTCTGGGTGATTGATTCGAACCTCGCCGCTTTGAAAACCGACGGAAAAATGGAGAAACAGGTGAACTACGGGGTGGATCTGAGGACAGGGCTCGCGACTGTTACGCTGCGTTATCACAACGCAACGCAACGTATCGACTGGCGCTATACCCGCTATCGCGATTACGCACGTGTGTACGTCCCAGAAGGGAGTGAGCTGGTTTCCGTTACAGGCGCTATGGCAAAAGACAAAAATCAATCGGGGGGACGCGAAGAGCCGGGCAAGGTCGATGTCTTCAAAGACCTAGGGAAAACCGTGTTTGGGGCCTTTTGGGCGATTGAACCGGGGGAAACGCGCGATTTGCGCATTACTTATCGCTTACCGGCGAAAGTGCTTGAGTTTATGCGTGCGGCAGGGGGCTACGAGTTGCTTGTACAACGTCAGCCTGGCAACCAATCTCGGTTGACGCTCGATCACGCGTTGGGTAAGAACATACAGGTAGCGGAGCCTCCAGAATCAAAAGCTCAGTTCGGCGATCAGCGTTATCAAGTGACCTTGCCGCTCGATCGAGATCGTACCTTCCGCGTCCGTTTTTAACTCCATCCTGTTCCTCCTAT
>CAZRDS010000057.1:1967-7846 GCA_964598895.1 uncultured Gammaproteobacteria bacterium
CGATCTTGGAACAACCACCGTGCTGGTCTACGTCCCAAACAAAGGGATTATTATCCATGAACCTTCGGTGGTAGCAATTTCATTAACGGATAAGCGTGTATTGGCCGTTGGAGCAGCCGCTAAAGACATGATTGGACGCACGCCAGATAGTATTGTCGCCAAACGCCCGCTCAAAGATGGAGTGATCGCCGACTATCGAACAACCGAGGCGATGTTGCGTTATTTTATTAACAAAGCGATGGGGGGAGTGCGTTTGTTTCGCCCGGAAGTCATGGTTGCTGTTCCTGGTGGAATTACCTCTACAGAGCGTCGCGCCGTTATCGATGCGACGCTCTCTGCCGGGGCTAAGGCGGCCTATATCATCAAAGAGCCGGTCGTGGCTGCAATTGGAGCAGATATTCCAATTGGATCCGCCTCGGGCCACATGATTATTGATATCGGAGGGGGAACCTCAGAGATTGCCGTCATTTCTCTGGGAGGAATCGTGTCTTCGGCTTCAGTTCGCATTGGAGGAAACAAGCTCGATGCAGCCATTCAAGAGCATGTGCGTCGAAAGTACGGCCTTGCGATCGGAGAGCGCACGGCGGAAGACGTGAAGATCCGAATTGGGTCCGCGCTCTACCTGGAAGAAAAACTGGACACCGAAATCAAGGGTCGTGACATGATGAGTGGGCTGCCGCGTGTGGTTACCGTCACGAGCGATGATGTGACCGATGCCATTCAGCACGAACTGCAAGGCATCGTCGAAGCGATCAAAGACGTGTTGCGCGGAACGCCACCAGAACTCTCGGCCGACGTGATGCAAAAGGGGATGGTCTTGTCGGGTGGATCCTCTCAGCTGCGCAACTTGGATCGTTTATTTGCAGAAGCGACAGGTGTTCCAACGTTTGTTGCCGATAACCCGCAGCTCTGCGTCGCGAGGGGTACAGGGATCGCTCTTGAGAACTTGGAAGCGTATAAGCGGAGTGTGTTTTCTTCCTGAGAGGGCAGCGTGTGTAAAAAAACAAGCCATTTGGCTTGTTTTTTTGTACAGAACAGTTTTTGGCGTGTATGTGCCACGGTTACTCGTCGAGAGAAGTGGAGGTCGTGGACGTGACGTTCTCAATTCGATCCGCATCGCTCGATGTGGCAATGGGTGATTCTGCTTGAAGCTGGTCCGCTTGGTAGCCTCGGTTGTAGTAGTCTGAATTGAATTCATCCCAGTTTTGATAGCCCCAATAGGCGAATCCAGCTGCGGTTGCAAGACTGAGGAGGATAAGCGCCGAGACAAAGGAACGCGTTTTGGAAGAAGTGGCGGTGGACATAAAAAAGAGCTGCTTGATCCCAAGGTTAGCATGCGTGATACACTGTGCCCATGTTGATAGGCATCGAAGCAGCGAGAGCGAATCGTGTCGAAAAGACGGGTGTTGAATGGTATGTCTGGCATTTGATTCAGGCGCTCAAACAGACCCCTGGCCAAGAAGCCCAGGCCTGGTTGTTGTATGCGGAGCAGTCTCTTACCGCGGAATTGGGAGAGTTACCCGTGAACTGGCATGAGCGGCCGCTTGCCTGGTTTCCCAAATACCTTTGGACCCAGCTGCGTTTGAGTATCGAACTTTTTCAGCATAAGCCAGATGTTCTTTTTGTTCCTGCTCACGCTTTACCGCGTGTTCTGCCGCGTCGGTCGGTCGTGACGGTGCATGACGTTGGTTTCTTTCGCTTTCCGCAGTTCTATTCAGGAGCTCAACGCTTTTGGCAGACATTAGCCACGCGCGATATGGTGCGTCGAGCGACACGTGTGCTTACCGTTTCTGAATATTCCAAGCAAGAAATCGTGCATTATTGCGATGTGAACCCAGATCGCATCAGCGTGGTTTATCCAGGAGTGGATCATATAGGCACAGCGGAGGTGACAGAATTCGAAAAACAAGACGTGATCAATCGCTACCGTATTTCGGGCCAGTATTTTTTGTATGTTGGTCGGTTGGAATCAAAAAAGAACCTCGTGACCCTCATCGAAGCCTTCCGTCGCTACAAAGAAGACCGCGGGTTAGGGGACCCCGTCTCGCTCGTGCTCGCAGGTTCTCCGGGAGAAGGCTATGCGGAAATTCAGGCCGCGATTCAGCGCACAGCCTTAGGCGAGGCGATTATTCAAACGGGCTACGTCGCAGAAGAAGATAAACGCGCGCTGCTAGCCGGTGCGCTCGCGCTCGTACACCCGTCTTGGTACGAGGGGTTTGGTTTCACTCCGCTCGAAGCGATGATGATGCAGTGTCCGGTCGTGTGTTCGCGTGCAGGATCTCTTCCTGAAGTTGTTGGGATCGATAATGCTCTCTGGTTTGACCCGTCTGACCCAGAGGCGCTTGCGCAGTGTCTAGATCATGTAGTTCGTGACGAGGTGTTGCGGCAAACCCTACGTATGCAAGGTTCGGCCTGGGCTGCGCGCTATACCTGGAAAGAGACAGCTGTCCAAACACTTGAGCTGCTCACGCATTGGGGTCCACGCTAGACGAACGTCGGATCTCTTTCTAGGCTTATGTCCATGCACTGTTCCTACAAGCACGTCCACCTGATTGGGGTCGGAGGGATCCATGTTTCAGCGATCGCAAAACTTCTCTTATCTTTGGGCGTCGGTGTATCTGGCTCAGATCTCGTAGAGAACGAACAAACAGAAGAATTGCGCACACGTGGTGTGAAGATTGCAATCGAACAGTCCGCGGATAATATCCCTAGCGAAACGCAGGCGATAGTGTTCTCTTCTGCCGCTAATGAAACGAACCTAGAACGCATTGAGGGTGCGCGACGTGGATTGCCGGCGTTCAATAGCCATCAATTTCTGGGAGTCTTAGGTGCGAACATGAAACAGATTGTGATTACCGGGACGCACGGGAAAAGCACGACCACTGCCATGATGGGAGTGATGCTGAAAGCAGCGGGCGTGAGTCCAACGGTGGTTGTGGGAACACGGGTCCCACAGTTCACGGATGGAAACCTCGAGGTGGGTACATCAGAATGGTTGGGGGTGGAAGGGGATGAGTTTGATCATCATTTCTTGGCCTACCAGCCTACAGTTCTCGTGATCAATAACATCGAGGCGGACCATTTTGATATTTATCCGACGATCGAAGCGATGCTCGATGCCTACCGGAGTCTGCTTTCACGGGTAGTTGATGGGGGGAAAATCATTGCGAATATGGATGATGCGAATGTGCGGCGGTTGCTTGATGGCGCGCGTGCGAGTCTTTCTGCCCGCAACATCCAGATCACATCTGTTGGCACCAAAATCGATTCGAGCCTTTTGATTGGTTCGCGCGAAATCCTCTCCGGCCAACAGGTTGTTCACCTCAGTTCGACGGACCCGCGTGAGAATATCGATGTGAAGCTTGCGATTCCAGGCGCCATGAATGCGATGAACGCCGTCATGTGTTATGCGACGAGTGAGGTTCTGGATCTTCCGCGTGAAAAATCCTTGGCGGGTTTGGCAGATTTTCGTGGAATTTGGCGACGTTTGGAAAAAATCGGTGAAAAAAATGGTGTGATCATCTTTTCGGATTATGGCCACCATCCAACAGCCGTCACAAAGACCCTAGAAGCGGTCAAAGAATTTTATCCTGACCGACGCATCGTCCTGTGCTTCCAGCCGCATCATCGTAATCGTACAAAACATTTATTTACACAGTTCACGACCTGTTTTGATCTCGCAAATATTCTTGTGCTATCCGAGATCTACGACGTCAAAGGGCGTGATCAGGCGGAAGACGAAACAATGTCCTCAAAAGACCTTGTACAGGCGGTTGAAGCACACGCGGCAAGTATAGGCATGACCCAAAGCATTTCCTATGTCTCAACCCCCCACGAAGCGCTCTCAGCCCTTCAGGGTCTTTTGAAACCAAATGATATTCTGATCGTTATGGGAGCAGGAGACATCTATAAAATCGCTTATGCTCTCATCTGATCAAATTTCCTCCTTCCTCGCCCGTGTTCCGAATGTTATCGAGAACGAGCTGATGAATAAACACACTAGCTTCCGCATCGGAGGCCCTGCTCGTTTGTATGTTATCGTGAACACGGCGGACGAAGCGATTCAGGTATTCACTATCGCAAAAGAGTTGAATATTCCGACCCTGACGTTTGGTGGGGGATCAAACTTGCTTGTTTCTGACGAGGGCTATCAAGGGCTCCTGATCCAAATGGCGAATCGCGCGGTGACGGTTGAAGGATTGCGTGTGATGGCTGAGAGTGGGGCGATCACGGGTCTCGTTGCAAGAAAAAGTGTCGACGCTGGCCTGACGGGCTTCGAATGGGCGATTGGTGTCCCTGGAACGATCGGGGGCGCGCTTTACGGAGATGCCGGTTGTTATGGTGGTGAAATGCGCGATACGGTCGTCTCGGTGGATGTGTATCGCATCCGTGATGGCCAGCGTCTGACCCTCTCGAAAGCCGAGTGCGAGTTTGGCTATCGCGAAAGTGTCTTCAAACGAGAGCCGCACCTGATTTTAGGTTGTACCCTGGAATTAAAACCATCCCTTGATCCTGCTGCGGGTAAACAACGGATGGAAGACATCATGCGTCAACGCAAAGAGAAGCAACCGCTCGAACAATCGAGCGCTGGCTGCGCCTTCAAGAATTTTGAGTTCACAAGTGAATCGGAGATCGATCTTCTGCGTCGCGAAGTCGACGTACCAGAATCCATGATCAAAAATAAATCACTCGGTGCTGGGTGGCTTGTTGATCAAGCAGGATTGCTTGGGCAAGCCGTTGGACAAGTAGAGGTGAGCATGAAACACGGAAATTTCCTCGTGAACAAGGGGCAGGCTCGTGCCCAAGATGTGGTTGGGTTAATTTCACTCATTAAGCGTAAGATTCGCGACGAGTTTGGGATTGAAATGCACGAAGAGGTGCAGTACGTGGGGTTTGAATAAAAAATTGTGCCTTTCGCTCCCGGACGCTATCCTTGAAGGGAGGGTTTTGTTCTCTAGCTGTTTACCACTATGACACTCAACGTTACCTACACCGGAATCGAATCGACTTCTGCGATCGCGGAATATATTGATGAAAAAATGCAGGGCTTAACCAAGTATTTTGAAGGAATCAAACACATCGATGTGGAAGTCGGGAAAGCCAGTAACCATCATCAGAAAGGTGATATTTTCATGTGTAAGGCCGCTGTCGAGACGCTGAAAGAAGTGATTCGGATCGAGAAGGACGAAGAAGAGCTCTATAAAGCGATCGACAAGGTCCGAGACCATTTGCGGATGGAATTAGCTTCTTTGAAGGAGCGGATCCAAGATCGCCAGCGAGGTGAGGGCGTCTAAAATAGCTTATATTAGCCAAAAACAGGCCAAGAGGCCTGTTTTTGATTGCTGGACGAGACCGCCCGCACTCGTTACTATCCTGCAGACCTATGTCTTTCCTGAACAAACTCTTCGGAGATCCAAACGCCCGTGAAGTAAAGCGTCTGCAACTGGTTGTTGATCGCATTACGGCACGTGAGCCAGCCGTGAAAGCGCTCTCGGATGAGCAGCTCAAAACCCGTACCGCAGAATTGCGGGAAGAGGTGAAAAATGGCCGCTCCCTTGATGAGATCGCCGAGGAAGTGTTTGCGTTGGTGCGTGAAGCCTCACGCCGTGCAACGGGCAAGCGTCATTACGATGTCCAGCTCATCGGTGGGCTCGCGCTCCATCAGGGAACGATTGCTGAAATGCGTACAGGAGAAGGAAAAACCTTGGTAGGAACCGCTCCGGTCGTGTTGAACGCGTTGTCAGGAAAAGGAGTGCATGTGGTGACCGTCAATGACTACTTGGCGCGTCGTGACGCTGTGTGGATGGGTCAGATCTATACTGCATTAGGTTTGTCGATCGGTGCGATTCAGCACGGAGCGAGCTTTTTGTACGACCCCG
>CAZRDS010000058.1:0-3587 GCA_964598895.1 uncultured Gammaproteobacteria bacterium
TCAAACAAGCTCTGACTGCCAACTTTGGCTCAACAAGACTACGCGGAATTGTTGGATATGATGGGTGTTTGGGCGACGCCGTCCAACCATCAAGCTTTAGCCCGAGAGACAATATCTCCATCTATCTCAACCCAGATCTTGGTCGCAATGGAATGGGCATCCACGGAAATGGAGACGGTAGCGGTGGTCATCCGGAGCGCTATAAGAACGTTCGTACACGCTGGGACCTTCGTCGCATTACCTGTCCTTCTTATGTTGAGAATCTATGCCCAGAAGGAACACCTGTTGAACCAAGCGCCCCTGATTACAACCAGCGTCGCTGCAACGCCTGTTACGGAAAAACTTCTAATGGTACGGAAACCATCTCGTTTGAAACGAGCTACGGACACAATGAGAGCGTGAGCAAAATGACCGACTACATGTTCCGCGCGTTCTACGGAAACTGATACTTAGCCGAAGAAGATAAAGGCTTTGATGCGTTGGCCAAACGTAAGATACGGCCAACAGAGCTTGTAGATGGTTTTATCCGCCGTAGAATACTTGGCGAAAGATCGCTTGAACACTCGACGATTCAGCATGTACACCGGAGCAAAGCGTTCGGGAAGCGTCTGCGCCAGAGACAAATAGAACCGCTCTGCTGCATGCTCAGAATCAAAAAGGGCCTGGCTATAACGGAGCGTAAAATTGACGAACGTTTCTTGATCTACACACTCAAGCAGTTGCAACAAAAACTCCGTTTCGAAGAATGGATATTTGCCATAGCGAACAATCTTTTCGAGAAGGCGCTGCGCATGCACGGGTTCAATAAAAAACCCTCGTAACGCTTCAAAAAAGGCGGAGTGAAAAATGTCAGCGTGCTTGAAATCGATGCGTTCCAAGAGATGGATCCGTAACGGATTCAAGTCGCCCTGCCCTTTTCGACGAGACACTTCATACAAGAGCGCGCTATAGGTCGTCACATCTAGATTGCCGAAATTCGAGTCCTCCACGATCCTGGTCAGTAGTCGCTTCACGTCCAACGCCTTGTCACCGTCTGAAGTACGATCAAGAAGTGAAGAAAGCGACCCAATGATATTTCGATACAACGAGAAAGAGCGTTGTGAGTCAACCAATTCTTCCAATGAGAGCTGCTTGTTGTAGAGCAACTCAACGACGACTTTTGTCGGCCAATCTTCCTGTCTCCGGTGACGTTCAATCAGCTGCACAAAGGCTCCAAGCTCTGTCGGTCGTAATTCACGCGCGAGCAAGACGAACGCTTCCTCTATGCTATAGCTCTGAATTCTGGCTTGGGCGATGAGTTGGCTCAAGGCCTCAATGCGGTGTTCCGGATACACACGCAATACCCATTCGACGACTCGAGACCAATGGGCAGCAATCCGCCCGATAAGAGTAAGCTGTGCGAATAACGCTTCTTTCGCGGTTCCAATTTCTGCCGCGGCTTTCAAAAAAACGTCTAAATTCACTTCTGTTTGAACCTGCTCGAGCGCAGACAAGACACGCCCCACCCACTCCGGCGCACGCTGAAGGACAGCAATGAGTAGATGCGAAACACGATCTCCCACCGCATAACTACTCACATCTCGAATCAACTGACGGAGGAGCTCCTGATAAAATTCAAGGTCATCTTGATCTTGGATGGAGAGATACTCAAGAACGGCCGGTACCTCGATAAAATCTGGATACCACGCGAGAAGTTTGCGACTCACATCTGGATCCGTCGTATGATCGAGTAACGCATTTCCGAGATATTTTGCCGCTGAGGTAGAGGTATGCCCAACCCGAATAAGCGCTAAGTGATCGAGGATCACATTCGCAACCTGCGAGCCACCTCGCTTCAAGGCTTCACCGAAGAAAAGTTCTGCGTCACGCGTCAACAACACTCCACGTTCCAGAACTTGCTCGGAGGCTTGAAGAGGCGGAAGCGACCCGTCTACAAGTTTGTCCATCAACACGCGTAGGTCGCTTGGAGTAAGCGATCCTGGAACAACGGGCAGAGTGGTGTCCATAGGGCTACCCCTATCATACCATCCGTTTACTCCTTCGACAGCACAACCAATACATTCGGAACGGTGACATAACTATCAATGGTTTCAGAACGTTTTTGTGCACGAAATGCAAAACCGGAAGAAGGCCCCCCATCCAGATTTAGTACCGACTCCCACTGAACCGGCAGAGATACGAGCGCCTGACTCAATTCATACAGGGAAATGCCTGTGTATGGAACGATTCCTACATAAAGATACGCATGCGCACGGTCGATCCCCACAAATGTTCTACGAGCCACCTTACCTGAGTCTTCTTTCACCAAGGCACGTCCATGTGAAACAAGGAGCGGAAAACTCTGAGCTGCCTCCTTCGCTTCCTGTTTTAGCTTGCCTTGTTCTGTTGCCGAGATACGGATTCCAACCCTCGGCTGCAACTCCAGCACCGCGCTTTTATCCACATCAAACAATCGCGTCCCTACCGCTTCTCCCTTTGTACGTAACCAGCCACTTGGTAACCCATCTTCATGAAAATACACTCCGTTTGAAACAAATAATGCTTCCGGAATACGGGTGAGCCATTCAGAAACAGCCGCCGTCGAAGTTGAGTGCCGAAATGCAAAACGATGATCCACGATTGAAAAACGGTAAATCACAACCTCACTCGCCGTCGATGTAGAAAAACGGACCTTTGCACGCTCGATCCCTGCGTCCTCTACACTCCAACTCATTATTGAACCTGAAACTACCCCATTCGACGAAGTTGCACCTTGGGGAATCGTAAGCGAGGAAAACTCAGGAACACGTACACACCCTGCCCCAAAGAACAGCAAACAAACACCCACTCCCACAAAACGAGATAGACGCTGGCCCATACCCATCCCTAAGAAGACCTCCCTCCAAGCCAGATAAACAAGCCTGCCGCAACCGCAGAAAGCGCTGCAGCCACAACCAAGATCGCACTCCATGGATTCGTGGAGGCTACTTGAGGCGCTGCCGAGGCAGGAGATGACGCCTGTAACGCAGGCTCCATAAGGACAGGGGTGGCCGTAGAGGCTGCTTCTTCAAGCGTACTGGTGGAAGCGGGTAATTCACTCGAAAGAACCTCGTCCTGTGGAGGTGCTCCTACGGATGGAATAGGCGCTGGAAGTCGCGTAGTAGGCGGAACAGCCGTCGGCGATGCTGTCGCCTGTCGACGAACAGGCGCAGGCGCTATAACTCGAGGGGTTGAAGAAGCGACCGGAGGATAGGCTACAGTACGTTTCGGGACGAGTGGAAACACATCTTTTGCATCAAGAACTCCATCGCCATCCGTATCCTGTTTTAATGGATCTGTTCCACGCGTGATTTCATCCTGATTCAGGATTGTATCGTTATCACGATCCTCATCCTGAGCATCGGGAACGCCATCTCCATCGGTATCACGATCGATAAACGCGGAGACCGTGACCCGGTTATTGTCTGGATTCGCATCTGTAAACGCCGGGTCATTGTCAACCACAACACGAATCGCATGCGCTCCGTAACCTTGGGGCGTCCAACGAACCCAGGCATCTTCCGGACGTACATTCGCACGTACTGAAAAAGGCTTTGCGCCAATCAGGA
>CAZRDS010000058.1:3597-7606 GCA_964598895.1 uncultured Gammaproteobacteria bacterium
CAGGACATCATTATCGTAGAACCGAACCTCTCCCTCCACGTCACGCTCTCCCCGATTAGAGATCGTGGCATAAATTCTGGTCGGCGTTCCCAAAATAAGCTCCGCTGGAGAAAATGAGACATCTCCCGCACCAATCGAAACATCATAAAAAGCAGCGAACGTTCCCTGAATAGGAACGCATAACAGAAACATCCAGAGAGAGAGCAAAAGGATACGCAACCGCATACGAGTCTCAGTATAGCAGCTCAGCTCTGTTTTTTAACCTCCTCCTTCTGGCAATGCGGGCACACGTGCGTCCCCCGTTGCATGAGGCGTGTTTTTTGAATCGTTGTTCCACAGGTACGGCACGGCTCCCCTGCTCGACCGTAGACCCGTAAAAAGGAGAGGAACCCTCCACGTGAACCCATCGTGTCCACATAGGTGTGTGCGCTTGTCCCCTGCCGATCGATTGATTCCCTTAATACTTCTTGGATTTCCCTAGCAATCTTTACACGCTCGATCCGAGACAAGGTGCCCAACGTCCGTTTGGGATGAATTCCCGCTCGATGACAGGCTTCATCCGCATAGATATTCCCGATCCCCGCAATACATGCCTGGTTCAGGAGCGCTGCTTTCAACACACGTGTCTTGGGAAGACGTAAACACTCCGCGAGCACCTCTATTGCCACCTCCAGCGGTTCCGGTCCGTAGGCTGCGATCGTCTCCTCGAGTGCTTTCGCCGAGACAACCTCCATGTACCCAAATTTACGCACATCATTCCACATGAGTGTCAGCACCTCACCCTGTTGGTTCTCAAATAAAAATCGGATAGCATCATGCTTGGTCGTCTGCTGGTCTTTAGCAACAAATAAAAAACGACCTGTCATTTTGAGGTGCGCAAGAATCGCTTGACCCGTTTCAAGGCGCCAAATGAGCAATTTCGCCCGTCGATCAACGGAATGAATCGTTTGCCCCACAAGTGCGTTCACAAACGCGTACCCCTTTGGACGTTCTCGACCCGTTCGCAGAAGCTCGATCTGTTTTATTTTTGCTCCACGCAAGCGCGCATCTAGCTGACGACGAACGGTCTCTACTTCTGGGAGTTCTGGCATAGAGCACGTCGATAAACAAGATTTTAGACGTCTGGCCAAGGGGTAATCAACTCGTATCCTGTCTTCGTCACAACAATCGTAAGCTCAAAGTGTGCCGCTGGTTTTCCATCTGCCGTCACAATCGTCCAACCGTCGCGCTTCACGCGCTCTTTCCAGCTCCCGAGCGTCACCATCGGCTCGATCGCGAGCACCATCCCCTCCTCCATTTTTATACGCGGAGCGTAGCGATCGCGAAAATGTGGAATCTGAGGCTCTTCATGTACAGCGTGCCCAACCCCATGCCCAACCAAGTCACGCACAATCCCATACCCCTTTGGAGTAAGGTAATCATCAATCACATTTCCAATATCGTGGATCCACTTACCCGCTTTCACCACCGATAAGGCTAGCTCAAGCGAGGTGCGAGTCGCTTTCACAAGCTCCCGTGTCGACTCAGGAATCTCCCCAACCACCACGGTCGTCGCCATGTCGGTCGCGAGCCCCTCATACCACATCCCAATATCAAGCCCTACGATATCGCCAGCTTTTACCGTTCGAGAAGGTATTGGCAAGCCATGCACCACCTCCTCATTGATGGAAATACACACCGCTCCAGGTCGCGGATAGCGCCACCAATGCCAGTCGCCGCTCCAGGAAATGGCGCGACTTCCGGGTCTGGTGCATAGCCAAGAAAAGAGGGCTTTCCTCCCTGCTCCGCCATCCGCTGCTGTGCGAGCGCATCTAACTCAGCTGTTTTAGCCCCAGCGACACATTTCGCTTTCAGTTCACGCAAAATAGCGGAAAGAATGACTCCTCCTTTTTTGAGCTTCTCTATTTCTTGAGGTTTTTTGATCAGAGACATAGGACAGTATCCTAATGGAATTACGCCGTGGGGACAAACCCAAGCTTCGTCAGCTTCTTTACAAGCTCCTGAAACAAAAAAGGAATCGGTTGGTCGGCATTTACTGAAAGAAGCACTCCCTGCTGTCGATAATAGGTTACAAGTGGCTCCGTCATAAAATGATATGCCAGCAGCCGATCTCGCACAGACCCGTCATCCGCGTCATCTGCGCGTCGGCTCACATCACCTCCACAAATCGTACAGACGCCCGCCTTCACAAGCGGAACGTATTCTTCATGGTAGACCGCATAACAAGCATTACAAAACAGTCGCCCCAACATACGTGATTCCGCCACCGCGTCTGAAACCTTTAGATGAATCGCCAAATTTATGTTTGCGTATCTATCTAACTCATTCGCTTGCTCTATATTTCTTGGAAACCCGTCCAAAAAGAATCCTTTCTTTGACTCCGCCTCCACCATCAAACGTTTACGAAGAATCGCATTCACGACCTCGTCTGGAGCAAGAACTCCATGTTCCACGTAGCGTTTTACGAGCTGTCCAAGCTCAGTCCTACTCTCCATTTCTCCTCGAAGAAGCTCGCCCGAACTCAAAGAGGTCGTCCCAAACCACTCAGACAAAAGAAGTGTCTGAGTGGTTTTTCCCGCTCCTTGTGGACCAAAGATAATCGCTCGAACACGTTTGCGGGACATACGTTCAAGGCAAGAGTAGCCAAAATGGACCCGTTCGACAACTAAGAGCTACACGTCCCTCCCCAAAGAAAAACGACCCGTCTCGCCATCGAGAGGGTCGTTTTTCTGTGTATCTGAGCGTTAGTAGGTATCGTACTCACGCATGGTTGCCTGCGATTGAATCTGTTTGACGGATTCAATCACGACCGACACCACGATGAGCATAGATGTTCCTCCAATCGCCAATGTTTTGGTTCCAGTGAATGCCTGGGCGATAATCGGCAAGACAGCGATCAGGCCCAAAAAGAGGGCACCTGCAATCGTCATCCGACCAACAATTCCTTCCAAATATTCCGACGTTGGACGTCCTGGGCGGATCCCCGGAATGAAGGCTCCCTGTTTCTGAAGGTTTTCCGCCACCCGTTCTGGATGGAAGACAACTGCCGTGTAGAAATAGGTGAAACCAACGACCAAAATAAGGTAAAGAATTCCGTAGATCGTTTGATTTTGAATCGTCGTCAGGATCCAAGCGGCCGCTTGACGTAAGCCTGGATTGTTCGACTGCGAGAAGAGCTGCGCCAAAATGGTTGGGAACGTGAGGAAGGAAATGCCGAAGATAATTGGCATCACCCCCACCATGTTCACGCGGAGCGGCAAACTGGATGCCACCCCTCCCATCGACTGACTTTGCCCCCGCACGCTACGTGCGTGCTGGATAGGGATATTCCGCTGACCTTCCGTCACAAAGACAACGCCTGCGACCATCGCAACCGCGATAATGCCGTAGACCAACACCACAATCCATTGAGATGAATCAAAGGTCGTGATGAATTGTCCAAGTGAACTTGGAAGATCCGCCAAAATACCTGCGAAGATGATAAGCGAAACGCCGTTTCCGACTTTCTTTTCGCTGATCAATTCACCAATCCACATGAGGAACAAGGTTCCTGCCGTGACCGCAATGAGAATTGCAGCGATATGGACTGTATCCGTTCGAGTCAAGATCGGTACCTGAGACTGACGCATCAAAGACAGAAGCCCAACACCTTGCACGATCGCAAGAGGAACCGTCAGGATGCGTGTCCATTGGTTAATCTTCCGTTGACCACTTTCCCCTTCTTTTTGGATCTCTTCCAAACGAGGGATGATCACAGCCAACAACTGCAAGATAATCGAAGCCGTGATGTATGGAGCAACACCCAACGCCACGATACTGAATGTTCGAATCGTTCCACCGGAGAACAAGTTCAAAACACCGAGCACCTGGTTTGCGTCAAAGAATTGCTGCAGCGCAACGAGGTCGACTCCAGGCAATGGAATATGAGCCACCACTCGGAAGATCACCATCATGGCAATCACGAACAGCAACCCATGTCGAACCTCTTTGACTTGCCACGCACGGAGTA
>CAZRDS010000059.1:0-5216 GCA_964598895.1 uncultured Gammaproteobacteria bacterium
CGCGGTGGTCGCGTAAAGGACTTGCCAGGTGTGCGCTACCACATCGTCCGTGGTGTCTACGATACGCAAGGTGTCCAAGGTCGTCGTGGCAGCCGTTCTCTGTACGGTGCTCGTCGTCCGA
The DNA here is from genome assembly GCA_964598895.1 of uncultured Gammaproteobacteria bacterium. Lineage (GTDB taxonomy): Bacteria > Patescibacteriota > Patescibacteriia > 2-12-FULL-60-25 > 2-12-FULL-60-25 > JAGOTP01. Next base: position 122 of record CAZRDS010000059.1, read on the forward strand.
AGGAAGATAAGAAGAAATAATTTTCCTGAACTGATACTCCTATGCGTGGAAAGAAAGCCCCTCGTCGCAAGGTTGCGAACGATCCAAAGTACAACAACGCTGTTATCACCAAGTGCATTAACTACCTCATGATCGGAGGCAAGCGTCAGCTTGCGCAGAAGATCGTGTACGGTGCGTTGGCCATTGCTGAAGCAAAACTTGAGAAGCCGGCTGCTGACGTCTTCGAAGAGGCAATGAAGAACGTGTCCCCAATGCTCGAGGTGAAGTCTCGTCGCGTCGGTGGAGCGAACTACCAAGTTCCTCTTCAGGTGCGTGCAGATCGCCGCGTGCAGCTCGCCCTTCGCTGGATGATCACGGCTGCTCGTTCTCGCAAGGGAAAGCCCATGATGGAAAAGCTTGCAACCGAATTTATCGATGCGGCTCAGAACCAGGGAGAAGCGGTTCGTAAGAAGACAGACGTGCAGCGTATGGCCGAAGCCAACCGTGCCTTCGCTCACTTCGCCAAATAATCGATTATTGAGTCGATCATCCAGTAGCTAGTAGCGAGTAGCAATCGAAATGCGCTACACCTACTAGCTACTTTTGCTCTCACCCTCAACTCTCATCTCTTCACTCACTCCTCTTGTATGCCCCGAGAATATTCTTTGAAAGATACCCGTAACTTCGGAATCATCGCTCACATCGACGCCGGAAAGACCACTGTTTCCGAGCGCATTTTGTTTTATACAGGGAAGAAGCACAAAATTGGTGAAGTGCACGAAGGTGAAGCGACGATGGACTGGATGGCACAAGAACAGGAGCGTGGAATTACGATCACCGCGGCTGCAACAACCTGTTATTGGAAAGGTTCGCGCATGAACTTGATCGATACACCAGGACACATTGACTTCACGATTGAAGTACAGCGCTCACTTCGTGTGCTCGACGGTGCGGTGACGGTGTTCGATGGAGTGGCGGGTGTAGAATCGCAGTCAGAAACGGTGTGGCGTCAGGCAGATAAGCACCACGTGCCTCGTATTTGTTTCATCAACAAACTCGACCGCATGGGAGCTAACTTCTTCAACGACGTGAAATCAATTCATGATCGTTTGACGAAGAACGCACACCCAATTCAATTACCAATCGGCGCGGAAGAGCATTTCATCGGGATCATCGACCTCGTGCGCATGAAGGCCGAGATGTATAGCGATGAAATGGGACAAAACATTGCAGAGACAGAAATTCCAGAAGACATGATGGCGAAGGCAAAGGAATATCGCTCAAAAATGATTGAGGCAATTGCGGAAACAGACGAGGACATGATGAACCGGTATCTCGCAGGAGAAGAGTTCACGGTTGAAGAAATCAAGCTCGCCATTCGTCGTGCGACGATCGCCAACCAGATCAATCCAATTTTATGTGGATCGGCATTGAAGAACAAGGGTGTCCAGTTCTTGCTGGATGCGATCGTCGATTACCTCCCTTGTCCATTGGATATTCCTCCAACAAAAGCAACGGAACTTGAGGATCTCGATGTCTCTTTGGCGATTACTCCAAATGACAACGAACCATTCGCTGCCTTGGCCTTCAAAGTCATGGCGGATCCATTCGTTGGAAAACTGATTTTCTTCCGCGTTTATTCCGGAATGTTGGCGGCTGGTTCGTACGTAATCAACGCACGTACGGGTGAAAAGGAACGCATCGGCCGCATCGTACGTATGCACGCCAATGATCGTGAAGAAGTATCAGAGGTGTTCTCGGGTGACATCGCAGCTGCTGTCGGATTGAAAGGTACGCTTACAGGGGACACCATCTTTGATGAAAAGCGTCCGCTCAAACTGGAATCTATTATTATTCCAGAGCCGGTTATCTCGCTCGCGGTTGAGCCAAAGACCAAGGCAGACCAAGAAAAGATGGGGGTCGCGTTGCAGAAGCTTGGAGAAGAAGATCCTTCCTTCCGCGTGCGCACTGATGAAGAAACGCTCCAGACGATCATCAGTGGAATGGGTGAGCTTCACCTTGAAATCATCGTCGATCGCATGAAGCGTGAATATAAAGTGGATGCGACCGTCGGTAAGCCGCAGGTAGCCTATCGCGAAGCCTTGAAGGGGACAGCAGAAGGAGAAGGAAAATATATTCGTCAGTCTGGTGGTCGTGGTCAGTACGGTCACTGTGTTATCACGGTTGAACCAAACGAACGCGGCAAGGGGTACGAATTTATCGATAGTATTAAGGGTGGTGTGATTCCTCGTGAATTCATCCAGCCAATCAACAAGGGTATTCAGGAAGCGATGCAGCGCGGTGTCTTGGCTGGCTACCCAATGCTTGACCTCAAAGTCACATTGACCGACGGAAGTTACCACGATGTTGACTCCTCTGAAGCAGCCTTCAAAGTGGCCGGATCGTTGGCCTTCCAAGATGGGTGTCGTAAGGGTGGGGTTGTGATTCTTGAGCCAGTCATGAAAATTGAAGTCGTTACTCCAGAAAGTTTCATGGGTGACGTCATCGGTGACTTGAATGCGAAGCGTGGCCAGATCGAAGATGTGGCTGACCGTTCCGGTGTCAAAGTCATTCGTGCCTTGGTTCCTCTCTCTGAAATGTTCGGCTACTCAACGTCGCTTCGTTCCATGACCCAGGGTCGTGCCAGCTCAACCATGGAATTTGGTCACTACGAAGAAGTCCCAAACAACATCTCAAAGATCATTATCGAGGGTCGCGCAAAGAAATAAGGTTGTCGAACATCCAACGAACAAAGAAAAACCCAGTATTTGGCGAATGGCCAGTGCTGGGTTTTCGCTTTTTTGCTTGTAGGGTAGGCTGAGGCTGAATTTGTATGATTTCCCTTGATCGTCTACTTGCACTCGTAAACCGCACGCGTCTTCCGACGCTCGTTCAGTCTTCAGATTCTGGTGAGCCGTGTGTCGTGTTACCACTCTCTGTCTACGAGCAGCTCGCAGGAGGTATGTCTGAGGCGCCAACATCTCCGCTTGAGACGACCACTCTTTCACGAGTCGAGGAAAAACCGTCGGAGCCTCAAGTGGGTCTTCGGCTGCAAGATCTACTCCAATCACGGGAGGCTCTTGAGCCTGTTTCTCGTCTATCCGCAACTCTTCCCCAGGTTGAATCATTGGAGGATTACTTTGTTTTTGAGGGCGAAGAGATGAGAATTTTACCTAAGTAGAGCGAAAAAAACTTTATTTTTGAGATTTACTTGACGAAACACATCAGACTCTTGCCTGAAATCCACACGTTTGTTATCATTGTGCCACTCATAATTACGTATTTTAGTCTTATTTTGACACGGACCTATGGCAGATGTCTTCAAGCGAACCAAGCCTCACGTCAACATCGGCACAATCGGCCACGTTGACCACGGAAAGACCACCACCACGGCGGCTATCTTGACCGTTTTGAGTGCTCATGGAATGACGGCTCAGAAGAAGGGGATCGATGACCTCGATAAAGCTCCTGAATCCAAGTCTCGTGGAATTACGATTGCGACCGCTCACACGGAATACGAGTCCGAGAAGCGTCACTACGCCCACGTTGACTGTCCAGGTCACGCCGACTACATCAAGAACATGATCACGGGTGCCGCCCAGATGGACGGTTCTATCTTGGTTGTGTCTGCAACAGATGGTCCAATGCCACAGACACGTGAGCACATCTTGCTCGCTCGTCAGGTTGGTGTTCCAGCCATGGTTGTTTTCTTGAACAAAGTCGACATGGTAGACGATCCAGAATTGATCGACCTCGTCGAACAAGAAATTCGTGATCTTTTGACGAAATACGAATACAACGGTGAAACAACTCCAATTATCCGTGGTTCCGCATTGAAAGCGCTTCAGAACCCAATGGATGAAGCTGCTTCCAAGCCAATTTTGGACTTGATCAAGGCCTGTGATGACTACATCCCAGAACCTGTTCGTGAGCTCGATAAGCCATTGCTCATGCCAGTTGAGGACGTGTTCTCGATCGAAGGTCGTGGAACGGTCGTGACGGGTCGTATCGAACGTGGTCAGATCAAGATTGGTGAAGAAGTTGAAATTGTTGGTCTCGGAGAAACGCGCAAGAGCGTCGTTACCGGTATCGAAATGTTCAACAAGTCTCTTGAATCCGGTATGGCTGGTGACAACGCCGGGCTCTTGCTCCGCGGTGTGAAAAAGGAAGAAATTGAACGTGGAATGGTTTTGGCCAAGCCAGGCTCCATCAAGCCTCATGCTGAGTTCGAAGCGGAAGTGTACGCTTTGACCAAGGAAGAAGGAGGTCGCCACAAGCCATTCGTTACGGGATATAAGCCTCAGTTCTACATTCGTACAACGGATGTAACAGGTGAAGTGAAACTCCCAGACGATGTCGCCATGGTTCAGCCAGGTGACACGGTTAAAGTTATCGTAACCCTCATTACTCCTGTCGCTATCGAAGACAAGATGCGTTTCTCCATTCGCGAGGGTGGAAAGACCGTCGGCGCAGGTGTTGTGACGAAAATCATCAAGTAAGCTTACCGGGGAGGTTTCCCGGCTTCGTACACAAGATCTCTGATCTTATACGAGGCAGGGGAACCTCCCCTCCATTTGCACATGTCCGATACCAAGACAAAAGCGGCCCCTACCGTGAAAACAGCTGGAGCGCAGCGTGTGCGGATCAAGATCCGCGCCTATGATCACAAGATCATTGACCAAGCGACCCGCATGATCATCGAGACGGCCGAACGGAGTGGTGGGAAAGTGATCGGCCCGATTCCGTTGCCGACGGAGAAGAAGAAATGGACCGTTAATCGTTCCACATTCATCTACAAGGACGCACGTGAGCAGTTTGAGATGCGTATTCATAAGCGCATCGTCGATATCTTGGACCCAAGTCCAAAGACCATCGATTCGCTCACCTCTCTCAACCTTCCAGCGGGGGTTGATGTAGAGATTAAAATGTAAGAGTAGTGGTTCCCAAGGAGAAAGTTGTCTGAAGGTGTTCTTCTAAACAAAGCAGCATTGACTGTTTTGTGACATAACCTCCCTGCAGTGAATCGTGAATATCCGTAACATCAGGTTCAGCCATACGGCTGAGACCGGGAGTTTGGAGACAAACGATTGTCTGCAGACCCCCGGTTTTGTTTTTA
>CAZRDS010000059.1:5226-7549 GCA_964598895.1 uncultured Gammaproteobacteria bacterium
ATCGCATATGAAATTCATCCTCGGTAAAAAACTCGAGATGTCGCAAATCTACGGGGCAGACGGAAGTCTGATTCCCGTAACTTTGGTGCAGGCAGGTCCATGTGTGATTACGCAGGTCAAGACGAAAGAGACAGATGGTTACGTGGCTGTGCAGGTTGGATTCGGCACATCACGTACTTTGTCTCGTCCAGAGGCTGGTCATTTGAAGGATCTTCCTCAGGCTCGTCATTTGGCTGAGTTCCGTTTGGAAGATGTCGCTTCCTTCAAGCGTGGTGACACAATTGAAGCGGCGCTTTTCCAAGCTGGTGAGAAGGTAAACGTCCGCGGTACTTCTAAGGGAAAAGGTTTTCAAGGTGTGGTTCGTCGCCACCACTTCCATGGTCACCCAACATCGCACGGTCACAAGGACCAAGAGCGTATGCCAGGGTCTATCGGTGCCGGTGGTGTCCAGCACGTTTTGAAAGGCCGCCGCATGGCTGGTCACATGGGTGATGAATCCGTGATGGTCAAAAACTTAGTGGTCGTCGAGGTACGTGAAGGTGGAATTTTGGCTTTGAAAGGAGCCGTTCCAGGTGCGCGTCATTCTTTGATTGAAATCGTTTCCGCTTCCTAATTATGGCCAAGACATCGATCTACAACTACGAGGGTCAGTCAGTCGGCCAGATGGAACTTCCGGACCGTCTGTTCGCTGTGATGCCAGATCCAGCCCTTGTTCACGAAGCTGTTGTCGCACAGCGCGCCAACGCTCGTCATGCAATTGCTGCGACGCAAACGAAGGGCATGGTAAACGGAGGTGGAAAGAAGCCATGGAAGCAGAAGGGAACAGGTCGTGCCCGTCAGGGTTCGATTCGTTCACCTCAGTGGAAGGGTGGAGGTGTGGTGTTCGGTCCAAGTTCCGAACGCAACTTCTCGCTCAAGATGAACCGTAAAGCGAAGCGTAAGGCCTTGTCGATGGTTCTCACCGATAAGCTCATGCGTGAAAAACTCATTGTGCTCGAAGCTATTTTGAAAGAGCCGGTGAAGACCAAGACGTTCCTCACGATGGTCCAGAAACTCCCGGTCGATCGTACAACGCTCGTGGTGCTGGCTGGTTCTGATCCAGTGGCTGTTCGTATGGCGCGTAACCTTCCACACGTGAAGGTGGTAACCGTCAACAGCTTGAACATGTTAGACCTTCTGACCTATCGATCCGTGGTCTTTTTGAAGGACGCCATTTCGGCGCTAGAACAAATCTACGCCTAACCCTATGGGAATTATTGACCGCATTCGCAAGCAGCCAGCTCAGAAAGCTGCCAAAGACGGCGCTGCTCCAAAAGCAAAGAAGACGACTAAGAAAGAAGAGGGTGAGTTGATGGTAAAAGCGCCGACGACTGTTCTTCCAAGTTGGATGTACAGCATTGTGGGTGCTCCACGCGTCAGCGAGAAAGCTTCTCGTTTGGTTCAAGAGACGAACGTCTACACCTTTAATGTACCAATCTCTGCTGAAAAGGTTGCGATCCGCAAGGCGATTGAAGCACGTTACGGAGTGAAAGTTGTCGCAGTACGCACGGTTCGTGGTCCTGGAAAAGTCGTCCGTCGTGGACGCGTCGAAGGCCGCCGCAATGCTTGGAAGAAAGCCATGGTTGAGCTTAAGCCAGGTTCTTCGATTGATCTCTCCGTCTAATTGTTATGCCTATTAAGCAATACAAGCCGGTCACTAAAGGCCGCCGTAACTCCTCGGTCCAGGATTTTTCGGATATCACGACCAATGAGCCAGAGAAATCGCTCATCTCGTTCCGCAAGAGTCGTGCTGGTCGTACGAATGGAAAGATTACCGTTCGTCACCAAGGAGGTGGAAACAAGCGCTACACGCGTGAGATTGATTTTGTGCGTGCTCGCTACGACATTCCAGCGAAGATCGCCTCGATTGAATATGATCCAAGTCGCGGAGCTCGTATCGGTCTCGTAAACTATGCCGACGGGGTGAAGAGTTATATTCTTCTTCCATTTGGTTCGAAGGTTGGGGACACGGTCGTCTCTTCTCAAACGGAAGCCGAAATTTCCGTTGGAAACCGTCTTCCTCTGGAAAAGATCCCGGTCGGTACTCAGGTGCATGCTGTTGAATTGAATCCAGGACAGGGAGCAAAGATGGCTCGTGCTGCTGGTGTGCTCGTCAGCTTTATGGCGATCGAAGGCGACATGGCGATTCTGAAGATTCCTTCTGGCGAGGTTCGCAAAGTGCCAAAATCATGTGCGGCTACGATCGGAACAGTTTCAGAGCCAGACTGGCATTTGGTCCGTTGGGGAAAGGCTGGTCGTATGCGTCATCGTGGCATCAAGCCAA
>CAZRDS010000060.1:0-4657 GCA_964598895.1 uncultured Gammaproteobacteria bacterium
AAATTGGCAAGCGTAATTTCGTTCCGTTAGCTCTGTGGCTGAAGGTGGGTGTCATTTCCTTTGGAAAGATTCAAGGGCCACCTTCCAATCGATTTGGTCGATGGGAGCTCCATGGTCACCTCCAGGAAGACGGGTATACGTTGCTGGGTAACCTTGTTGTTTTAAGCGTTCGACGAATTGATCCACGATTTCGACGGGCACGAGCGGATCATGATCTCCTTGCATGATCCAAAGTGGAACAGTTGCTTGGTTCCTCCAGTCTGTAGTGGCGAGCTCTGAATTGATGGCAGGGCAGAGGGCGATCGCACCTTCGAAGACGGACGGCCTCTGCTTGATGGCATAGAATAGGGTCCGTCCGCCAGCTGAAGAACCTGCGAGGTAGATTGGAATACCTGGATAGTGTGTGTGCAGCTCGGCCGCCAAATCATTCGCATCCTGACCTCCTGCAGCGCCGTAATTCGTTAGTGAAGGCGTTACGTAGAGATACGAAAGGTCGTTCTTAAGAAGCTGCTTGAGCTTTTTGAAACTGTCTTTGTAGGTTCCGTCCAACTGCCCCTGCTCGAGCCCGCCGCCTGCGCCGTGGAGATAGATGAGAATTCCTGCAACTGGCTTTGATGGGTAGAGGATATAATAAGACAGCTGTTGTTTTGCGTTCGATGAATAAAAGGACTTTTTTCCTAGGAGTGGCTGGATATCGTCAGGGACATCTTCCAGTGTTTGGAAGCGCGCATCACGCCGCTCTGAGGCGGAACGACAGTCTGCTTGTTCTTCCGGAATGAGAAATAACGTCGAACAGAGTTCACCACCTACTTTCATGTTGGAACTGTAAGCGAAGAGACATTCTTTGCGCGGCCAATAACTTAAACGTTCGGGGACATTGGGCCCGTCTTTCTGGCTTGAGATATAGCGAACGTTCCCATTCGCCCCTCTGCGGTAGGGAAGCAGGAGCTCAGGCAGTTGGCTGCAGATTTCGGGGGTCCGTTCACGCAGGGCTCGTTCCAGGACCGTTTTGTAATGCGTCCTCTCTTGTTCCAACTGTTCTCGATCAAGTTGATCTTCTCTGGGGCTGATCTTTAGTGTGGGGCTGAGGATATTGGCCGGACGACCTGTCAGTACCGAGTGGGGCTCAGTCGCAGGATGTAAAAGAAGATAGCCGCCCAGGCCTAATACAAGGAAAAAAACGATTGCCATGACGTAACGCTGACGAAGGACGCGAGGGGTCATCATGAAAGGAGTATACCAAAACGAAAACACCGTCCGGGTTGGACGGTGTTTTCTGTGGTGCACCCAATACGATTCGAACGTATGACCTCTTCCTTCGCAGGGAAGCGCTCTATCCAGCTGAGCTATGGGTGCAAATACGGCTTCCAAGGAAGGCCTCAAATCCGTAATAGCCGCCCAAGAATATCAGAGCCTGGCTCAGTTTGCAAGTCGGTATTTTCTTTTAAATAAGCCCGTAAATGCGCGCGGAGCTCGGCGGGATCCTGGTCTTCGAGGGAAATTCGAAGCTTTGGCTGGGTAAGGGATTTTGTATCAATGTAAAGCGTGCTGATATACGGAGGTTCGTAGACGATGGAAAAGGTCGTGAGATCTCGGTACAGGAAGAGATTGCCATTCCAAACCACTCCCACATCGCCGACCTGCGCGAGAACGACGGGGGCCTCCTCATTTCCTGCCAAAACGATAATAATCGCACACAGTAAAATCAAAAAGGCGAACAAGAAGTTGCTCGTAATTACGGCATAGGAGACCAATAAAAGAGCTCCAGCGGTGATAATGAAATACCAACGCGGACCACGAGGGTAGGTTGGGTAGAGCTTGGTTTCCCAGACAAAACGATCTTGGGCGCGGACCAGCATCTCTTGCACAGAAGGATCATACGTCACCATACAGATCAGAGTATACCATAATTGTAGAAGCATCTGTTACGATGGGGTGGAAGGATGGTTTGCGTGAGACACGCGCCGCGCCTGCTAGCGCTCTGCTCGTGCACGGCGCCGTCGCTTGTGCAATGGTCTCACACAAACCATCCTTCCACCCTAGATATTCTATACCCGCATGATTGATAGATTGACTCCTTTGGAGAAGGTGCCGGGAGTGACGCGTTCGATGGCGAATGCGTTGCTCGTTTTGGGTATGAAGACGGTGCAGGAGCTGTTGCTGACGCCACCCCGAAGATATGAGGACTACACCAAGCGTTCGACATTGAAGGAGGCGAAGGAAGGGGAGGCGGCAACGTTTGAAGTGGAAGTAGTGTCGGCGACACGGCGACCGACGGGGCGACGGGGGCTTACGGTCATTCAAGCGCGAGTAACGGATGGGACGGCGACGGCTCGCTGTGATTTCTTTAATCAGCCCTGGCTTTTGAAAGACTGGAAAACAGGAAGACGCTTGCGACTGGCTGCGACCCCCGTGAAAGATGAGCTTTATGGGCTGCAGTTCAGGAGCCCAGCTTGGGAGGCGGCGGATGGTCCGGAGGTGATTTCTGGGAAAATATTGTCGGTCTATCGCTTGACCGAGGCGATCACGCAAAAAGTGTATCGTCGAATCGTGGATAGTATTTTGCGAGAAGGAGTGGCATGGCCTGTGGCGGATGAGGGCGACCGTATCTGCCAAGCAGAAGGACTCGTTACGATCGCTGAAGCAGTCCAGTTGCTTCATGCACCAAAGGAGCTTAAGGAGGTAGAACAAGGCCGCCGTCGACTCGCATTTGAAGAGTTGCTGGTCTATCAATTGGCATTGACGCAGCTACGCGAAGGGGAGGTTCGTGTGCCTGCGCCTGTTATTCCGTTTGATGAGCCATTCGCCAAGCAATTCGCTAGTTCTTTACCGTTCCAGCTAACGGACGATCAGCGGAAGGCGGTCTGGGCCTGCGTGCAGGATTTAGAGAAGGCTTTACCGATGCGTCGCTTATTGCAAGGGGATGTAGGTTCGGGGAAGACGGCGGTTGCCGCTTTTTTGGCAGCTCTCTGCCAGCGCGCAGGCAAGTCGAGTGCAATTTTAGCTCCGACCGATCTGCTCGCGAAGCAACACGCGGCGACGCTCCGACGCTTCTTGGCGCCGTGGCATATTCCGTTACTCTTGCTTACGCGTACAGAGCAAGCCTGGTCGTTTGACCGAGAAGAGCGAAGCATTACTTGGAAAGAGCTCCCCAGCATCTATAAGGAAGGGCCGGTCGTTGTCGTGGGAACGCATGCGCTGTTGTATGGGCAGCAGCGGTTGCCTTTGGATTTGGGCTTGGCGGTGGTCGATGAGCAGCATCGTTTTGGAGTTGCGCAACGTGAGAAGCTCTCGAAGGCCGTGGATGCGGATGGGCGTATCCCACACTTTCTGTCGATGACGGCGACACCGATTCCCCGTTCGCTCACCCTCATGTTGTATGGAGACGTGGAGCTGTCTTTTTTGAAACAAAAGCCTGCTGGTCGCTTGCCGATTTTAACCAAGGTCTGCGTAGGAGAGGCGCGGGCGGAGGCCTATCGAGCGGTGCGTCAGGCGGTCGTCCGTGGGGAGCGCGCGTACGTGGTCTGTCCGCTGATTGATCCCTCCGAAACACTCCAGGTTGCTTCGGCGGAAGAAGAGGTGAAGCACTTGAAAGAAGGTCCGCTCGCCGGTCTGCGGGTCGGACTGGTGCACGGAAAGCAAAAAGCCGCCGATAAAGAAGCGGCGATGAAGGCGTTCGCTGCGGGGGAGTTGGATGTCCTTGTGGCTACGTCAGTGATTGAAGTTGGTGTCGACGTCCCACAGGCGACGGTCATTTTGATTGAAGCGGCCGAACGGTTTGGGTTGGCTCAGCTGCATCAACTACGTGGACGCGTCGGTCGGTCGATCCTCCAGAGCCACTGCTTTTTGTTGACCGATAGTTTGGATGAAGAAGCGACCGAGCGCCTTCGTTTGCTTGAAAAAACCCAAGATGGATTTGAGCTCGCTGATGAAGATTTAAAACGACGTGGTTCGGGCTCGCTCCTTGGAACGGAGCAGAGCGGCGAAGGGAGCGGCTTCAAGGCGGCGACTTATCAAGATTTGGGCTTCTTGCCGCGTATCCGCGAGTTGGTTGCCGCCATTTTGCACGACGATGGGGGGCTGAAGCGGTTTCCACGATGGAAGGAGCGCGTAGAAGGTTTGCAGGACACGACTCACCTGGAGTAGTGCTATAATTCAGCTATGCCTTTACCAAATAAACAGCTGACAATCGTGATTGGAATTGTCGAACAGAGTGATAAATTTCTCATTATTCGACGGGTAGATGAAATAGCGATGTGGCATCACAAGTGGGAGTTTCCGGGTGGCAAGATTGAGGCGGGCGAAACACCAGCAGAGGCGGTGCGCCGTGAAATTTTAGAAGAAACTGGTCTTCAAATTGAGACACCTGAACTTTTAGGAATTCACACGCATCACTGGACCTTACCAGAACACACTCAGCAAACATTTTTGATTGTTTATCGAGCAAAAGCTAGCTCAGGCGAGGTGACGCTGAGTCTAGAAGAGAACGATTTATATAAATGGGTGACGTTGGAGGAGTACCTCGCGATGACCGACCATCTAGGGGCAAACTTGAATATGATCCAAGAGGTGTACGTACCACTTCACCCGTAATTTTTACCATCTACGCAGTTCTTCAACGGCTTCTTTGAGGGTTTTACAGCGAATCAGTTTTAGA
>CAZRDS010000060.1:4667-7423 GCA_964598895.1 uncultured Gammaproteobacteria bacterium
ACGACGCAGGTAAAACCCAGGCGCTGCGCTTCTTTGAAGCGGAGCTTTCCTCCTGGGACGGCGCGTAGCTCTCCCGCAAGCCCGACTTCGCCCCAGGCGCCAGCTGTCGCAGGGATGGCGATATCTTGTTTAGCGGAGGCGAGAGCGAGGGCGATCGGCAGGTCAAGTGAGGGGTCAGGAGCACTCAGGCCACCCACCAAATTTGCGAAGACGTCTTGATCACCAAAGCCAAGACCGCAACGCCGAGCGAGGACGGCGAGAATCAAGTTTAAACGGTTAGCGTCCAGGCCGCTCACACGTCGCATTGGTGTGGCGTAGCCAGCAGGGCTCACGAGGCTTTGAATTTCAACGAAGAGGGGACGAGAGCCATGCAAAAAAGAACCAGCGATCGTCCCTGGAACGCCGCGGGGTCGGTCTGCTAAAAAGACGGCGCTCGCATCCGGAATTTCACGTAGCCCGAGCTCATCCATTTCCAAAAAGACGCTTTCCTCGGTATTTCCAAAACGGTGCTTCAGTGGTCTTAAGATGCGCGACATTTGTGCACGGTCGCCTTCCATCATGAGAACGGTGTCGACGAGGTGCTCAAGCAGACGCGGACCGGCGAGATCTCCATCTTTGGTGACTTGACCTACGAGAATGACGGCACAACTATGCGCCTTGGCTTGTTCGTGGATGTACGCCGCCGCCGCTTTCATCTGCGTGGGGTTGCCGGGTTCACCGGGAACTTCTGCCACGCGCAGGCTCTGGATCGAGTCGACGATGGTGAGGTCCGGTTTCTTTTGCGCGATGGTCGCAGCGATGCTGGCGGCGTCGGTCGCATCCAAAAAGTGCAAGACCTCTGGGAGAGCTTTTGGTTGCAAACGGCTCAGGCGTCCAGAAACTTGGCTCGGGGACTCTTCGCCCGTGACATATAAAACAGACTTGCCCTGATTCGCTAAATCGAGTGCAAGTTGTGCGAGTAGGGTGGATTTTCCAATACCTGGCTCTCCTCCCAAGAGCGTCACGGATCCAGGAACGAAGCCGCCCGAAAGGACGCGACCCCAAAAAGGGAAAGAGGGGACAAGGCGTGTTTCGTGAGCCGTGCTAGAAAGTGAAGAGAAGGCAGCTGTTTGTAGCGCTTTCCCTGGAACGATTCGTCGTGCTACGCCAGGTGCTGAAGCCAAAATAGCCCCTTCCTCCAAGGCTTTTACGGTTCCCCAGGCTTGGCACTCAGGACATTGACCAGACCACTTCAATAGCTGGGCATCGCATTTTGTGCAGTTGAACTGAGGGGCTGGTTTTGCTCTGGCCATACCCGGTTAGCGTAGCCTACTTCTAGTTTCCGTAGAAGGCGCGGAAGGCGTATTTCGTCATGTGTAACACGCTTTGACGATGACCATAGACGGTTTCGAACGAGACAATTTGTTTGCCATCGACAGTTCTGCCATAGCAGGCATTGCAACGGCGCTGGTCATACCTTGGGGCGGAGGGTTCAACGGGAGGAGTATCCATCGGACATTGATTCTCGACGTATGTAGGGCAGGCCATGCGTGGCAGTTCCCATTGGGTGCGAATATCGGCGTAGCGGGCGCGCACGAATACGGGCGGAGTCGCATCGGTTGAATGAATGCCCATGCCATCGGAGATGCTCCGGAAATCTGGATTGAAGAGCAGCGATACGCCTGGAGGAGTGGTGAAATTGTGTACGTTTAAGACGCTGTCCGTTGTACAGCCATCGTAGAGAACGATGCCGAGCACGCGATGCCCACCCAATGTCGGAACAAGGGCTTGCCTTAAAACCGGGCTCCCTGGCCCTTGGCAGGTGGCGGCGCTATGGCCTCCGATGACGACGTCTGCAATATCACTCTCTTGGAAACCGCGCATGCTGCTCGACATAGCGGCCACGGCAGCCGTGTAGAACGTATCAAGATCGAAATGGCTCATGTAGGAGTGCCCACTTCCATTCACATAGTATGGTGCAGCGACCACGACGTTTTTTGAGCCAGCGATTTGATTCAAATTGCTGGTGATTGAGCTGACCCAGCTCCCGGAGTCTGCGATGGATTGTGCGAGAGTTGTCCCATGACTGTTGAGGCCATGGATGAAGATGTAGAGGTGAATGCGAGGTCTGCTACTTCCACTCCCAAAGGCGGTTCCTAGGCGCTGAGGGAAAAAGATTTGCGATGGGCTTCCTGCGTCCCAGCCTCCATCACCACCGGCAGGATGGTAGTTGAAACCGGTACGAGTAACTTCGCCGGTTGTTGCGCTAAGGGAGACGTCTCCAGCCGTGGATGGAGTCCCACCCCCATGGGTCGGCTGTCCATCATTTGCCGTGTTACAGGCCTGAGTTGTGGCTGTTGTTGGAGTGACGGCGGTAAAACTTACTCGATGTTGTGTTGGGTGAGCAGGGTTCATGCCAGTGTCCACTTCGGCTGCGGAAAGGAACTTTCCTCCGGCTGGCCCACCCCCGCCGGAATGGCGATGACGATCAGCTTGACGAGGAACCATTGGTTATCTTGGGAAACGCCGTGCACTACCATAAAGTGCTGACCGCCTTGGTGGTCCGGATCACTGATATGGTTGAGTTTCAACATACAGTGCGCACAGTAAAAGATGAGCGGTTTCCCAGAACGAATGGCTGCGGCTGCAGCGGCAGACCCGTGAACAGCGGCGTTCTGGAACCCTTCCATCGAAGGAACGCGCGTTGTGACGGCTGTGCCACCGCTTCCGCCATGTCCTTGGCTGATGATGAGGCGTCCTGCATCAATAGGATCAAA
>CAZRDS010000061.1:0-7378 GCA_964598895.1 uncultured Gammaproteobacteria bacterium
CCTGGTCGGGCTTAGGCTATAACCGTCGTGGACTCATGCTCCGTTCGATCGCTCAACATGTCGTCGAGCACGGAGAACCAAAAAGCGAAACGGAGTGGAGAGCGTTGAGAGGCATCGGGCCCTACACCGCCGCCGCGCTGGCCGCCTTTTCCTTAAAACAACGGACACTCCCGATCGACACAAACATACGCCGTGTGCTTGGCCGCGTCTTTCTCGGCATCCCCTTCCCACAGCTCACAGATGATGAACCTATTCGTGAAACAACGAGGGACTTTCTCCCAACCCGCGGAAATTACTTTGATACTCCTCAAGCGATCTTTGATCTTGCAACCAGCCTTTGCACCAAATCTCCTCAGTGCGCGCTTTGTCCGCTGCGAGCGGACTGTAAAAGTGCCGACCGCTTTCTAGACGGGCGGGTGGAAGTCCCTAAACGAATAATCAAACAAGCCAAGGAAAAAATTCACCCTGGAAAACGGTATCCGGATCGGATCTATCGTGGACGGATTTTGAAAGCCCTAAAAGAAACCAACTCCGGATTATCGCTCGCTCACATAGCTCTCCTTATCGATCCCGACTACAACCAAAAACCGGATGAACAGTGGATCGACGCCATGCTCACCCGGCTCACACACGAAGGCTTTCTCGAAAAAGACGGAGCTCGTTGGTCTATCGCTCGTTAAAAGGAATGAGCCGTTTCGCGTAGGCAGGACAGGTTTGCGTTTTTAATTTCAATGACTCTCGCAAAGGTGGCAGCATTCCTCTTAATTCAGGATGAAGATCTACCCGCACGACGTCACTATAATAGCCCTCTGGGACCAAGTAAAAACAGCGCGGTTCACGCACCCAATGAGCTCCATCGCGGCTATAAAACCGCATCAGATTTCCTTCACCACTTCCACCGCCATTATCATCCGCGACATCGACCGTATACCTCCCTTTCTGGAGCGAAAAACCGACAATATTTACACGCACTTCATCACCCGCCTCCGATCGTAAGGTTGAAGTAGGCACAGAAAAGGATTCTTTCCATGTTCGTCCGCCATCCAAGGAGACGATCAATCCGGCGTATGACACGGGCAGAAGATAATAATACCCATTATCACTTGGCAATGGAGTGTTCATGTTTGAACGCTGAATAACTCCAAAAAGCGTAGATGTTGTGAGGGTGTACACGGTGTGGAACTGAGCAGGCACGATTCCTCCAGGGACGATCATCGTCGGCAAACGACCTCCTTGCATCAGCGTACTGCCTGGCCCGAGGCTCTTCTGAAGCGCTTGCGCCTCTTCTTTTGTGAGCTTTCCCAATGGAGCACTCGTACTCACAAGTTCAGCCGTTGGACAGACGAACTCACACTGCGGACCGGTCCGTCCTACATAATTTCCATCTGGACACTGTCGCGCATCGGAAGGACAGGCTACAGCAGGCGCGGGCGACGGCGGCCGACGCGAAGAGACACATCCCGCCCCCAGACAAGCGACCACAACAAGTGAAAGTGCGAGATATTTAGTCATAGAGATATCATGAGTCTACACCCGTTCAAAGCGTGCGACGAGCTTTCCTTCCCACGCGACGTCCATACAGAACTCTTCGAGCGGCCGGATCCAAAAACGTTCCTCCGCGTCAGGATACAGTGCTTCATAGACCACGCTCTTTTCTCCCGTCGCTTCGACAACCGCGATACAGACAATTTTATACTCACCGCCTCGCTTGTAATGACGATAGATCTCCCCTGCTTGTGGCTCGATCATACTAGGCGTTCAGACGTGTAAACAGGCGGTAGGCGTTCTCCGTGGTTTGCTCGGCGAGCGCCTCCAGCGTCACCCCTCGTTTATCGGCAATATACTTTGCCACCTCCTCGACCCAGACTGGTTCGTTGCGCTTTCCGCGGTACGGAGTAGGCGCCAAAAAAGGTGAGTCTGTTTCAAGCAGCAATCGATCGAGTGGAATCTGTGCAATCGTTCGGTCCAGTGATCGTGCGGGATCTGCTATCTTCTTTGGAGGAAAGGTTGCGATCCCATTCAGCGCAATGTAGCACCCAAGTTTAATCAAACGGTCCGCCTCTTCCCACGTGCCCGTAAACGAATGCACCACGCCGGCAAATACATGCCCCGACGCTAGACGCTCTTCAATCATCTCCGCCAACCGTCCAAGCGCCTCTCGGCAGTGAATAACGACCGGCACCCCGAGCCGTTCGGCAACATCCATATGCACAACAAATGAGGCTTCTTGAGCCGCCTGCGCTTCTTCCCGTGAGCGATCCTCATCGATGCGATACAGATCAATCCCCGTTTCGCCAATCGCAACCACCTTTGGCGATGAACACGCGATCCGTTCTAATCGCTCCGCATCCAACACCGTTTCTGACTCCCCTTCTTGTGGATCATGAAAACTCGAAGACAGGTGCTCGGGATGGAGCCCTACACTCGCCCAGATCCCTTCATGCGCCTCCGCAAATGCAACAGCGCGCTCACTCCCTGAAAGGCTGGTTCCGATCGTGATGCCGTAGATCCGCTTTTCTTTAAGACGCAACAAAAGAGCTTCCTGTTCAGGCGCATAGCCTGGGAAATCAATATGACAATGCGTGTCGATCAACCACGGTTTTTCTAGAGCCATGGCCGAAGCGTAGCAAACAGGGTCTCCTGAGACCAACGGGCAATAAAGGAGGCGTTAAAATAACCCGCAACCACTGCATCCACTCGTGAAGTCGTCAGTAAATAGCCCAATCCCCCAATAAAGACGATTCCTACAAGAATTCCTAATACGGCACCCGCGATCTTATTCGCGCTTTCCAAAAAGGGAATAATGGTAAGAATTTTGAAGACCGAGTTAATCAGCCCCGCGATCGCAAGCACGAGCCGCGCTACAATGAAGAAGATGAGAATAGCAGCCGCGATGTAGAACCAGCCGCGCGGAATGCCCCAAGTGGAGAGCGTGGCTAAGCGAGCCGCGAGTGCCGGCGACCAATAGCGTGCACTCAAAATCCCCGCCAGGATCCCTATCAAATGCCCAGCGGTTAAAATAAAGCCTCGGCGAAACCCGTTGACCAAAAACCCAATGAGGAAAATGATCGCAACAAGATCGCCGAGGCTGAACGCCATATAGGTTGTATTCTACGCTGCTTCTGCCGTTTGCTCCAACCGAGGGAAAAGCGGAACCGGCTCACCAAGCAACGCACCGGGCTGCAGACCACCCCAGACCAAGGCTGCATCCCAACCCTTTGCTAACTCTTGTTCAACATTGAGACCAAGCTGGGTAAAGATTTTCTTTGAGGTCTCAGGCATGACCGGTGCGACGAACCACGCATACCAGCGACAGGCCTCGAGCAATGCGTACAAGATGTTTGCAACAGCTTCTGGATCAGTTTTAATGAGTTTGAAGGGCTGTGTTTCTTCGATGAATTTGTTGGCGTTCATAAGGCCGGAGGCCGGTCCCGTCAGAGGCTGTAGAGAGATGCCATTCCAAATCACCTGAAGCGCCGCTTCATATTGATGAGAACCGTACGCAGCTTCTACGGGCACCTGTACATCAAGAAGTCCTTGTACCCCAGCCCATGCGGCTGTTTGATAGGCTCCAGCCACTTCTCGGTCTACCTGTGGCACCTTCCCATCGAAGTATTTCCGACTCATCGCGATCGCGCGGTTCACCAAGTTCCCAAAGGTATTTCCCAAATCTGAATTATGTCGATCACGTAAACGCTCGTAGGAAAAATCTCCATCATCCCCAAACGAAATTTCACGCAACAAGAAGTAGCGAACCGTCTCGCTCCCATATTCCGCGCACAACTTAATTGGATCAATAACGTTTCCAATCGATTTACTCATCTTTTGGCCATTCACCATGATGTGACCGTTCACATAAATCCGTTTTGATGTTGGCAACTTTGCAGACATGAGCATCGCTTGCCACATCGCGGACTGCTGACGAAGGTTATCTTTTCCGCACACTTGCTCCCCCGGCCAGTATTTCTTGAAATTCGCTTCATCCGTTGGCCAACCCAAGGTCGAGATATAGTTCACGAGCGCATCGAACCAGACATACATGACGTGATCTGGATCATTCGGAACTTGCACACCCCATGGCATCTTGGCCTTCAAACGCGAAATACTAAAATCTTGCAAACCACTCGCCAGGAAGTTTGTGATTTCTTTCAAACGAAAACCGGGCTGCACAAAATTTGGATCCTCTTTATAGAGTTGGAGTAACCGATCCTGGTATTTCGACCAACGGAAGAAATAATTTTCTTCATCGATGAGTTCAAGTGTATAGGTCGGATGCTGCGGGCACTTCCCCTCCACGAGTTCAGACTCTGTCTTTTCAAGCTCACACCCTACGCAGTACTTGATCTGGTAGTGTTTTTTATAGATATCCCCGTTGCTGAAACAGCGCTCCCAGAACTCCTGTGCCGCCGCTTTGTGATGTGCATCCGTCGTGCGAATGAAATTTGTATAGCTCAAATTCAAGGCATCCTTTAGAAGGTGAAACTTGGCAGCGTACTCATCAACATACGCTTGTGTATCCATCCCCTTTTCCTGCGCTTTTTGGTAGAGCTTCATTCCGTGTTCATCCGTTCCCGTATTGAACACCACTTCTTCGCCTTTGAGGGCATGGAAACGCGCGGCCGCATCCGCCTCAATAATTTCAAGCGCAAAGCCGATGTGTGGTTCGGCGTTCACGTACGGCAAGGTGGTGGTAATGTAAAACGTGTTTTTGGACATAGAGACTAGAGACGAGGAGGGGCTGTAATAACGACAAATTCACCACGGGTGTCACTGGCTTGCAAGGCAGCGATGACTTCAGGGAGCGTTCCGCGATACAAGGTTTCAAATTTCTTCGTCAGCTCACGACCCACAAAGATCAGGCGCGTTTCACCATAACTCGTCTTCAGCATATCAAGCGTTTTCACAATACGATGCGTGGATTCAAAGAAGAGGCTTGGGTCTTCTTGCTCCGAGATCGCTTTCAAAAGCGATTGTTTCCCATTTTTGTGTGGAATGAACCCGACATAGCGAAAGCGCTCCATGGGGAAGCCGCAGACGGAGATGGCGGCTGTCATCGCGGACGCGCCCGGAATCACTTCAACCGCACACCCCGCTTCCATTACATGCGCTACAAGCTTCCCGCCTGGATCATTTACCCCTGGCGTTCCCGCATCCGACACATAGGCAACTCGCTCCCCCGCCTGAATCCGCTCGATAATTTTCTGAAGAACCGCATCCGTCGAGTGTTGATGCACAGCGAGAAAAGGCTTCTCGATTTCATAGTGCTTCATAAGCTGCCCCGTCACCCGCGTATCCTCACACGCGATCACGCTCGCTTCTTTCAGAATTCGAAGCGCCCGAAGCGTGATATCTTCGAGGTTTCCGATCGGGGTTGCAACGACAGAGAGGACACCAGGCATAGGGCTAGAGCCTACCGTTTTTCCAGCCTAAACGCCATGCTCTATCGCTTCTTGCGTAGCTTTGGCACAATGGAGGCATCTTTCTGTATGTTCTTTTCTCGCTTTCCACGTTCCTTGCTCTTCGGAGCCCTGCTCGGCAGCCTTGCCTTGACCGGCTTCGGCTGTAAAAAAATCGAATCCTATCGCCCAAATACAACAAGCGCCCGCCCCAATGGCCAGGTGCTTTTACCAACGATTTCGGTCGAGACAAAACCCGAACAACCCAGCGCACCTAAAGAGAAAAAGCCTGAACGACGGCCTGCGCCCGAGATTATTCGCTTACGCGAAAGCATGGCGAGTCTACAAAAAAGCCGATCCTTCCGAGCAAAGCTCACCATTGGTGGCCCAAATGGGATAAAGGGAGATATCGCCTACAGTCAGACAAACGGACTCTACGGAAAACTCGCCCTTGCAAACGGCATGACTTCAGAAATGTCGATTTTCAAAGATCGCGTCGCGGTTCGCAACGGAACATCCACCTGGGGAGAGGTCACCGGAACGCCCGAAGCAGACAGCATCACCGCTCTCTTCCAATCCATTACCAACCGCGGAGGCCAACAACCTCTCTACCCTTCCGACAACTCCCGCTACGGCTCTGCCAAAGAAGACACGGTCCGTGGCTGCATGATGCATAGCGTGTCGCAATTCATGGGAAATCTTGGTGGCTACCAGCCCCTTCAGATTTGTATCAAAGCGGGATTACCGATTTATTTTTCCATTCCCTCCGAAGACGGCGTCATAGAAATTGAATATCGCGATATTGACCAACCGGTAGACGTCTTTTTTCCAATCCCCTAGATCGCGAGCGACAATTGACACCACTTTTTGTTCGTCGTATCGTGTTAGCAGTCTCTGGATGAGAGTGCTAATCCTTCTTTTGACCTATGCTTCCCCAAAACTTCACCCACAAGAGCCAAGAAGCTCTGCAACAAGCCCAGCAGATCGCCTTTCAATCTGGTCAACAAACGCTCGAACCAGCCCATGTCTTTTTGGCATTGATCGAACAAGCGGATGGAGCTGTTCCCGCTGTGTTGAAGAAACTATCCGTCCCTATTCCAGAACTAAAAGGCGAGATTGAATACCTGATTCAGCGCCTGCCAAAAGTCAGTACGAGCGAGCTCAATCCCACCAACCTGTACCTCACGCCTCAGGTGGTACAGGTCCTTGAAGAAGCACAGTCCATCTCCAAACAATTTAAAGACAACTACATCTCGACCGAGCATATCCTGCTCGCGTTGATCCATGGAAACAGCGAGATCGCGCACTTGCTTGATCGTCACGGCGCCGATCAAACAAAGATTCTAAGCGCTCTCAAAGAGGTGCGTGGCAGTGTAAGCGTTGACTCTCCAGAACCAGAAGCGGCTTTCCAGGCCCTCGAAAAATACAGCCGTAACCTGACCGCCCTCGCTCGCCAAGACAAGCTCGACCCGGTTGTTGGACGTGATGATGAAATTCGTCGTGTGATGCAGATCTTGCTTCGTCGCACAAAAAACAATCCGGTACTTATTGGTGAAGCCGGAACCGGAAAAACCGCAATCGTGGAAGGACTCGCCCAGCGCATCGTCGCAGGAGACGTCCCAGAATCACTCAAAGACAAAGATGTGATCGCCTTGGATGTGGGGTCACTTGTCGCTGGAACAAAATTCCGCGGTGAATTTGAAGAACGCTTAAAGGCGGTGATCAAAGAGATCGAGCGCTCCGCCGGAAAAGTCATTCTTTTTATTGATGAGCTCCACACATTGGTTGGCGCAGGCGGCGGAGGTGAAGGTGGCACGCTTGATGCTTCAAACATGCTGAAACCCGCCCTCGCGCGCGGCGAGTTAAGTGCCATCGGAGCAACAACTCTTCAGGAATATCAAAAGCATATCGAAAAAGATGCTGCTCTCGCACGTCGGTTCCAACCCGTCTTTGTAGACGAACCAACTGAAGAAGATGCGATC
>CAZRDS010000062.1:0-2726 GCA_964598895.1 uncultured Gammaproteobacteria bacterium
AAACTCGCTTCTCCACCCGCCTTCAAAGCCTCTTTCTGCCAGAAGTCTTTCACCTGCTGTGACTTACACTTCGAGAGTTTATAGTTACGGAAGTCATCATCTGCCAGCACTTTTGGAATGTCCATCAAGGTCGAACCCGATTCTACATCTTCCATCATGAGCAAAATCGCATTAGGCATGTAGAGTTCGAACATTGGACCACCGGTCGATTTCAAGTCGTAGAGCTTATCGAAAATCTTCAAGATTTCGTTGATCACGAAGGTCTTCTGCTCTGGATGCGCTGGATCGAACTCAAGCATGTTTAACCCCATCGGACGCTCATAGTCACCCGGATCAAAGAAAATAACATCATCCGCCCGATGTTTCGGCACGAACTGCAACGCCTCGTCCGCGAAGTCACCGTTTGGATCGATAATACAGACACCATGCCCCTCTTCGATATCCTGTTGCGCCATCGACTTCATCAACTCGGTCTTACCCGTACCAGACTTACCAATCAGGTACATGTGACGTCGTCGATCGCCCGATTTGATACGAACGTCGTACTTCTGACCACGATATTCTGAGTGACCAAGCAAGATTCCCTCCTTTGGTAAGTTTGATGGCGGGAGCGACTTACGACTCAAGAGCCAGTTGATCTTAGGCGTCTCCGTTGAAGCGAGTGGCAGATGGAAGACCGTCGCCATCTCCTCCGCCCCCAATGACATCTTATATTTCTCATCAAAATGACGATAAATAAAGTGGCGAACCAGGGGCGTCTGGAAACGCGGCATATTTTTTACAAAACTATTGCCATATTCGTAGATATTGAACTGGCCGTATGCCGCAAGTACATCGTTCAAGTACCGCTGCGCACGATCGGGTACCTTCGACGAGGCGATGATACGCATGTTGACCTCAAGTCCCGCTTTTGAGGATTTTTCTTCAATCCCCTTCACCATTTCCTGTTCAAGTGGAGAGAGATGATATGGTTCTTTCTCTTTTTTCTCCCCTTTCTCCGAAGACTGAACGATACTCGAGAGATCTTTTCCAACCGAAGACAACAAGCTGCGCTCTTTCTCCACCGCAGAAAGCTTTTTCCCTTGTTGCATGGCACGTGCGATACGCAGCCCCTCTTTTCGCCAGTCAGCGGGAGCACTGCGGACGAGGTATTGAATCGCTACGCCCTCTCCTGGCTCCACCCGTGACAAGGCATTCGTGATGCCATTCATCGAGTCAGACTCCATCTTGCGATAGGTCTTAACCGGGAAATAGCTTGGACGACGGAAGGTTACGTAGCTTCCGAGCGTCACGCTGGTTGGAGCGAACAAATTATAATCTGGGACTTCATCGATTTGCGCATTCGGATACTGCGCATGGATTTGCTGCTCGATGAACGAGGAGTAGGTCGTCGGAGCAATCACGTAGAATGAAATCTTGTCACGGTGAGCCACAATTTCAAAGCCGAAGACATCCGTACGACCAAAGAACCAGGTCGCGATCCCCTTCTGCCCCTTCACCCCTCCAATAGTTGAGAAGAGCGTCTCCATAACACCAATCGCTTCCTGAATTTGCTGCTGCGTCTTATCCCCACGGTTATCGTCTGCGCGCAATTCTTTTGGAACGCGTACTAAAAAGACTTTTTTATCAAACGCATCGCGATACCGGCCACTTCGTAACAAAAAGAAACGGATAATATTCAAGAGAAGCATCAGACCTACAATGATAGCGACGGCGAACAGCACATACAGCACAACCGGCTCCGCCAAAAGATCCTGAAAGGAGCTGAGGAGTGAGGCATCGACCAATCCACCGCTGGATGGCGTCTGAAGAGGGATTTGAAGGAACATGAGAAGGGGGTGACGTTAAACAGGGGCCGCCGCGTGACGCACACGTTCGAGCTCGAGAATCCGGTCTGTCTTGATCTTTGCCTCTTTCTCGAGGAAAAAACGGTTCACACCCGGAATCGTCGTCAGCCAATCCTTCAAAAGATGCAAGACACGCTTCACCTCTACCTTATAGCGTCGAACCATATCCGCCACGATCGTTCCGATTTCTTTTCCCTTTTGCAAGAAACGTTGTTTTGCTTCTTCCGGCATGGTGACGATCGCCTCTTCAAGGCCATCTTCCAATATTTTTTGGACGTCTACCACAACCTGATCCGGGGCAACCGCAATCGTCGGAGCCACGGGGACCGCCGCTAATTGCGTATCTGCCACAGGATCGTGGGCGGTAATTTCTGCGAGAGCTCGTGTCTGCGCCGTCTCTGTTTCAAGCTTCGTTTCGATAAAGCCCGCTTGTTCTGGTGTGGGCGTGGAAAAACTCGGTGTAAGCTCAGGCGGAGCAACCACCGGTTGCGACTCAGACGCTTTGGGAGCTTCTGAAGAAGATAAAAAGCCAGTATCCATGGCCACAGGATACCACAGCGCCTAGAGCTTTCGAAGACTACTCTCTCCCGCATTGTCCTCAACGATCCACCCTTGAGCTTTTAATTCATCACGTAAGCGATCTGATTCTGCCCATTGCTTGGTTAGGCGTGCGTTCTGACGTAAAGCAAAGAGCTCTTGGATCGCTGCAGGAATTTCTACCACCTCGAATTTCCAATCACTCATACCAAGCCCGAGAATCTCGTCTATTTTGAGGAGGGTTGCATAGGCCACTCCTGCATCCAACCGTTCGTTCTGCATCACATCATGCACAATCGCAAGGACTTTGGAGGTATTCAGGTCCTCTTCCATTGCTTCCCG
>CAZRDS010000062.1:2736-7093 GCA_964598895.1 uncultured Gammaproteobacteria bacterium
CCCGAACCTCAACCAACGTTTGCTCATCTGCTTTTTGTACCGGGACACCTTCACCGAGCGACGAACGAAGGCTCACAACTTTCGCCTTCAAGCGCTGGAGTGCGGTCTGCGCCCCCTGTAACGCCTCCCACGTAAAATTCAGCTTGGAACGATAGTGCGCCCCCAAACAAAAATACCGAAAGGCGATCGGATCAAGTCCGCGCTCACGAATATCCTTCAACGAATAGCCATTTCCTAATGATTTGGACATCTTTTGCCCATCAACGGTGATAAATTCATTATGTAACCAATAGTGTGCCAGCGGCATATCAAAAGCCGCTTCTGATTGCGCGATCTCGTTCTCGTGGTGAACCGCAATATGGTCCACTCCTCCGCAATGAATATCAAAAGGTTGGCCCAGATACTTCGCCGCCATTGCCGAACACTCCAAATGCCAGCCAGGGAATCCAATACCCCACGGACTCTCCCACTCCATGTCTCGTTTCTCCCCCTGAGGAGAGAACTTCCACAGCGCAAAGTCCGTCCCCTGACGTTTTTCTTGATTCACTTCTACGCGCGCCCCCGCTTCTTTCTCTTCCAACTTTTGGCCGCTTAATTTGCCATAGGAAGGAAGCTTGGCTGTATCAAAATAAATCCCATCCTGTGTTCGGTAGGTAAAACCCTTCTTCTCTAAGACCTGCACGAGCTCAATCTGCTCTTGAATGTGGTCTGTGGCACGAGGCAAAAATTCTGGAGTCAAAATATTGAGCGCTTGAATATCTTCTCGAAAAAATGCTTCACACTCACGCGCAATATCCCACGCGCTCCTTCCCACTTTCAACGCGCGTTTCTGCATCTTATCCTCCCCATCGTCAGCATCGCTCACCAAATGACCAACATCCGTAATATTCATGACGCGTGTCACGTGATAGCCCTCCATCAGCAAGGCACGCTGCAATACATCCTCAAAGGTGAAAGCACGTAGGTTTCCAATATGGATCCGGTCGTACACGGTTGGTCCACAGGTATACAGTCCAACCTCACCCTCTTTGAGGGGAGTAAAGACCTCGAGTTTACGATGCAAAGTATTCCAAAGATGTAACATGCCCCGAAGCGTAGCGGATGATGAGGGCGAAGGCAAAAAAAGACCGACTAGATGATCTAAAATTCTACTGACCCCTGCTTTTCTTCTCGCGTTCCTGCAGGCGCTGTTCATGACGCTGTCTCCGAAGATTTCGCCTTTCTTGTTTTGCCTCTCCTTTGTCCTGATCACGCTGACGCACGGAATCCGTAGAAGTAGGTGAGGAGCTGTTGAACGTCGTTCGCTCGTTCAAACGCCGTTCTTGCCGTAAACGCAACCGATCAATCCCATTCTTATCATTCGTTACGTGCTCTTTTTCATTCGCGCGCTCAAACATCCGAGTCGTCGTCGCGTTCGTGGACACCTCAAGGAATTTTCTAAGCTTGGCCGGAATCGGGCGCTTAAGCTCCTTGAGTTTTTTTACCTCCTTCACACGGCGTGCCGCTAATTTTTTATGGACCTCCTGTTTTTGGACAGGTGAAAGCGCCAGCCTCACCTGCACCTCTTCTAACGCCTGACGAACTGGATAGAGCGGGGTGTCCGGAAGAACCTCATCCGATGCATACGCATAAGAGCTCACACTCACGGACAATACCAAAACCATTACAGCCGCCAGGGATACAGTGCGTGCAAAGGAAAAGAAGGGTGCGTTGGTAATTCCAAACGCCCCTTTTGCACGCAAATACGCTTCCACCGCTCCGCGTTCTTCGAAACGAGGAGTTGCACGCAAGCGGAGCTGACGAAGCGTAAGCCAGAGGCGGAACATAGAATTAAAATGGGTATTTTAGGAGTTTTTGCAGATGCTTGAGCGAACGGAGCGCTTGGACACGGAGAGCTCCAGCTGTCTTTCCAAAGGGTTTCGCAAGCTCTTCAAAGCTCCACCCTTCACGATATTTTTGGCGGATGAGGTCCGCTTCCATCTGCGGTAAACGGTCGAGAGCAGCGACCAAGGCGCGCTCGTCTTCACTCGACTGAAGCGCGTCGAGATATTCCACCCGCATCGCGACATGGTTTTCCGCATCTTCAAGACTCGTCGTATCCTTCTGCGCCGCGTACGCGTTGTACACATGGTTACGTGCAATGGTGAAAATCCAAGCACGTTCTCCACGTTCTGGCTCGTAACGGTCAAAGGCCTCGAAGGCTTTTAGAAAAATCTCTTGCGTGAGATCTTTGGCTCGCTCACGATCTTGCGCTACACGAAACAGCACAAACCGAAATACATGGTCGATATGCGTATGATAGAAGGCTTCGAAATGCCGTCGATCCATGCTGTTCTCACTACTAGATACAGGTGGACCCGTCAAATCGTTACAAGGAGAGACAGGCTATTCATCCTGAATGTCTAACGTATCTCCAGGAGGCTTCCCAAGAGTCGCTAGGCCAATGATCGGGGCAATGAACCAAATAGAACGAGCGATATCATGCAAAAAAATGAGCTGGAACAAGGCTGGGAGCCCCGTAATCCAATCCGCGGGCAATAAGAAAAAGATCGCGCTTACCAGAAACCCAATTTCAAGGACCCCAAAAATACCAGCATGCACCCAATGTCCGCGCTCACGTGCCAGGCTTTTGAGTGCCGAGGAACGCAAAAGAATCAAAAAGAGCACGACAAACAACCCGAGAAACCAGGCCACACGCAACGCCGGAACCCGACCTAAACCCAACCCCTGACTCACGAATGAAATTACCGGAGCATTTGTGACCACGCAAAACGCCATGTACAGAGAGAGCAATACAATCACCGCTCGGTCGCGTCCAATCGCAAACCCATATCCAAAAGCCAACAACGCAGCGACAACTACAAACAAGACATCTGCCGGAACGTGAAGCGATCCGAAGACAAGTGGGGTCGAAAAAGGAGCAAACATCCGTTTGCTAGTATAAAACGAAATGTCTTTTCCGACTACCAAAGCGTCGTCGACTTCTCTCCAGTGCGAGAGTGAACAAAGTAACTTGTTAAACGCTCTTTATATCGTTCTTTCGTAGATTCAGAAGACAGGAGAAGCTCGATCAGCTCATTCAGTAAGCCCTCGACCCTATCTTCCATTTGGTAGAGCAATTTTTGCGTATCTGCGACTGAGGCTGGATGCGCATGACGAAACATCCCGTCCTGACCACGGAAATATCCAACACAATTCACCAGACTAATGAGCGCTGGCATTTGATGGATAACGGCGTCTGCACCTTGCTCTTTTGCCTCGAGCTTCATACGCAAACACTCGTCTTCAACTAAGCTAAAGAACGACTGAACAAAGGCTAAATATTCAGCCGAAGCGAGAACCGCCTGAAATTCTTCTTTAACTTTAGGTGAAACGCGGTCCAAAGATCGAGGAAGATCAGTTGCTCCAAAATGGGTGGCCGCTAATCGATAGAGGGTGAAGTCATGTGTACGAACAGGACCGTTAAAGGACAAAAGAGCCATAGAGTTGTGAGTGAATTACAGTCCAGATGCTTTTAATTTCTCTAATATATCACGCTGTTCTTTGGTGAGCTTCTTCGGCACATACGGAAACACATGGACGACATGACTCCCGCGACCCGATGAACGCAGAAATGGGATGCCCTGATTCCTCAACGTAAACAGTGTTCCTGGCTGTGTTCCTTCTGGAATTTTGAGGGTCGTCTTGCCTTGGAGCGTCTCTACCTCGATTTCGCCTCCAAGCGTGAGCAAACTGTAAGCGACCTCGCACTTGGCATGCACATCGTTTCCTTCGCGTTCAAAGCGTGGGTCTGTTTGAACTTGAACGCGTACGTACAGGTCCCCTGGTCGTCCACCGTGCGCTGCCGCCTCGCCTTCACCTGCGACTTTCAAAATCTCCCCCGTCGCAATACCGGCAGGGATATCTAGCTCTAATTGCTGCTCTCGCTTTTCAATACCGGCACCGCGACAGACTTTGCAATTCTCAGACCATGTTTGACCGCGACCGGCACATTTTGGACAGGTGACTGCGGTCTGAATCGTACCGAACATCGTACGCTGCGCCTGACGCACTTGGCCGTGCCCGTTACAGTCCTTACACTTCTCGGATTTTGCAGAGGCCGGGTGACCCTCCCCCTTACATTCGTGACACACTGATGGCTTATACAGCTTAACTGTACGACGCGCACCAAAGGCGGACTCACGGAACTCAATCCGAACATCTACCTCAATATCTTTTCCACGCATCTGGTGAGACGCTCCCCCACCACCCGAACGAAAGCCGAACATTTCGCCAAGTACATCTCCAAGATCCCCAAAATCCTGACCTTGGAAGCCACTAAAATCAAAACCACCGAATCCGCCCATGTCGGGACCGG
>CAZRDS010000063.1:0-5498 GCA_964598895.1 uncultured Gammaproteobacteria bacterium
ATGTGCGCGAAGTGATGGATAGTCCCAAGATTTTGATTCTGAAACTTCCAAAGGGGACGATTGGAGAATTGAACGCCTATCTTCTGGGCATGGTGTTGGTAGGAAAGGTTACGATGGCTGCTTTCGGTCGTCAGGATATGGATCCTAAGGATCGTAAAGACTTCTATCTTTATATCGACGAGTTCCAGAACTTCTTGACCGATTCCGTGTCGACGATCCTATCTGAGGCGCGTAAGTATGCGCTCGACTTGATCATCGCGCACCAGTTCTTGGGTCAGTTGGATGGAAACGAGGTCAACAAAAAGATTAAGGACGCTATTTTTGGAAACGTCGGCAGTATGTTCATTAACCGTATCGGCGTGGAAGATGCCGAGTTCTTGGCCAAAGAATTCGCCCCTGTTTTCACGGAATACGACTTGGTCAACATCGAGGCGCTTACCTTCAACGTGAAACTCTTGATCGACAACCAGGCTTCCCGTCCGTTCAACATGAAGCCGACACGTCCACGCATGCCAGAATCGAAAGAGTTGAGCAAGATGATCCACGAGCTCTCCCGTTACAAGTATGGGCGTCGTCGTGAGATTGTCGAGGCTGAGCTTGCCGAGCGTCAGAATTCAACGTTAAAAGCTATCAGCGCGACGAAAGCTACAGACTCGTTCTTCTAAGCGTTTCATGTTACGATCGTCGCGACGCGTTTTCGTTCTTTACGCGTTCAAAATCAACTAATCACAAGTATGCAAAATGATTTCTCTTCCTTTTCAATTGATACGGAACCTACGGATGATGTTCAGCGGCCACAGATGGATCAAGAATCACAGCCTTCACGTACCATTCGGCGTTTGTTTGAAGATTTACGAGACCGTATCGACCAATTAGAGCGTTTAATGGGGCAAGCCGGGACTGGCGGGGAGCATGCCTCGGTCGATATGGATGGCATCGTGCGCCGTGTGCGTAGTTCTGGTGGTGGTGAAGCCTATGCTCCCCCAAGCGCCTACCGCGTGGTTGATGGTGTGTTTGATGGTGAGCACATGGTTGGCGAAGATGGGAAGCAGTACCTTGTTCCTCCAAACTACGCTTCGAAGTCGAAGCTGGTTGAAGGCGATATGCTTCGTTTGACGATCACCGATGGCGGCCGCTTTATTTTCAAACAAAAAGGACCAAACGAACGTCAACGCATGATTGGGATGTTGGTCTACGATGAACAGACAGACCATTGGTTTGTTGCTGCCAATGGAGCGAAGTATCGCGTTCTGACGGCATCTGTCACGTATTACCATGGGGAACCAGGCGACGATGGGGTGATTCTTGTACCACGTGAAACGCCTTCCACCTGGGCAGCCATTGAAAATATCATCAAGCACGGAGACGGGGAAGAAATCGTTGCAACAGAAGAGGAAGAAGTGGTTGTTTAAAAAAGGACTCAAGCGCACAGTGTCATCAAAACGGATCTGTGCGCTTGTTTGTTCTGCGAGAGGAGTCCACGTTACGATTTGCGCACGGATTAAGGGCTATTCAAACCCATTATTCGATAAGTTGCCGACTCGATGCGCGCTCGGCATGATGATCCGCGTATGTCTTCCTTAAGCCAACGTCATCGGCCGCATCTATTTTCGGATGTGACGGGCCAATCGCATATTACGGAGCCATTGCGCCGTTCCCTCGCGACCGATCACGTGGCGCACGCGTTTTTGTTGTCTGGTCCACGTGGGGTGGGGAAGACGACGACCGCGCGTATTTTGGCGCAGGCGTTGGTGTGTCAGTCGCTGAAAGAAGGGGAACCGTGTGGCACGTGTGACGCTTGTGTAGCGTTTCAGACAGGCGAATTGGTGGATGTGATCGAGCTTGATGCGGCCACGCACACAGGCGTTGAACTGGTGCGTGAAGCGATCATTGAACATGCGCGTTTTGTGCCGATGATGGGCAAGCGAAAGGTCTACATTTTGGACGAAGCCCACATGCTTTCTACCTCCTCGTGGAATGCGCTTTTGAAAACACTGGAAGAACCACCCGCACACGCCTTTTTTATCTTTGCGACGACCGAATCGCACAAGGTTCCAGCAACCATCGTTTCGCGTTGCCAGCGCTTTGATTTCCGACGCATTCCAGATCTAGAACTCGCAGAGCGTATCCGTTCGATCGCGGTGAAAGAGAGCTGGAAGATCGAGGAGGAGGTTATCCGACTGATCGTTTCCCGTTCTGAAGGCTGTTTGCGCGATGCAGAAACGTTACTTGGCCAACTGTCTGCGCTGGGCGAAGCGGATCTCACGCTTGAACTGGCGCATTTGATTGTTCCTCCGAGCCGTTTGCCGGTCGCGGCCGAACTCTTTACGTATTGGACCGAGCGCGATCTTGCTCGTTCCCTCGCTTATGCGCGCGAGCTGTTTGATGCGGGTATCCCTATCGGTCCGTTATTTGATGATCTATTGCTGGCAGTTCGGTTGCTTCTCGTAGCCGGTGCCCTTCCAGCGCAGACAAAAGACTGGGAAGCGAACGAGTATCGGGTATTTATTCCGCTCGTTGGGCGTTGGACGGCGTCCGAACTGCATGACTTGGCGCTCTGTTTGATCGAACGTCGCCGAGATATTCGTTTTGGCATCGATCCGCTTTTTTTGCTCGAACTCACGAGTACGGTTGCAAGTCATCGTTTATTTGGACGAACAGGGGAAGTATCTTCCACTCCTTCAGTGACAGTAGTGCGGCCAGCTCCGCCAGCTGTGAAGGAAGCCGTCCCTTTGGTTGTAGCTACTCCTCCTTCGGCAGCCGCGTCTCCTCAGTCTCAGTCCGCATCCTTAGCGCCCGTTGTCTCAGTACCCATTCCTGAACCACCGCGAGAAGTAGTTGTTGAGAGCGGTGTTCTTCCTGTGCCGCCTGCGCCTACTGTGGAGGTTTCTTCTGAAGTCTCTGACCTTTCCCTCGACACGGTTCGTGCCAAGTGGGGCACGGTTATTAGCACGGTCGATGTACAAAATCACTCGCTTCCCTTCATCCTGAAGATTAGTCGCCCAGAACAGGTTAGCGGAAATACAATCACCGTGCGTTTCCAATACCCTTTCCATTACGATAAGATCATTTCAGATAGTCGCCATCGTAAAATCGTAGAAGATGCGTTCTTCACGGTCTTTGGAAAACCGCTTCAGGTCGCGGGTGTGGTTGGGGAAGAAAGTGGGGAGCAGGGCCAGAAAAAAACGGACATGGTCTCAAACATTCTGAAAGCTTTTGGCGGGAATATCGTAGAATAACCAAACCTGTATGGCTCTTTGTTCTTCACTTCAGGCGAAGGGATTGCCTGTGCAAACCAGATCCGGCCAAGATCTGGGACGTGTCTCAGGCTTTATTCTTGATACAGAGCGTGGGTGTATTTTTCAGATCGAAGTGCGTCCAGCTGGTCTTGTACGTGGTCTTGTCGCGCAGGAACTTCTAGTGAGCTGGAATGACGTGATCGCATGTACAGCACCAGAAATCCTCGTGCAAGAGAATGTTCTCACCGAACAAGTAAAGCAATCGGTCCCTTCAATTGTTCCAAGTGTATGACGTCCCTTGAGCAAGGCGTCTTTCGAACGGTGGCTGCTTTGACGATTTTAGGTGCTCCACCGACCCTTCCAGAAGTCGTTCATCATTATGATCGGGGGACGGAGCAAGACCTGCCATTACTAGAAGGTATCCGTTTAGCGGCGGATGCGTTGGTGGACAAGCAGAAACTTGGCCTGATGCGAGGACGATACGTCCCTGTATCGCTTCAGACAGAACTCGCTCCGACCCTCACCGGAGAAGAGTGGATGCCCCGTAAGCTTCGCAAGACGCGCAAGATTGCGCACTGGCTTTCCAGGTTGAGCGGTGTCCGTGCCGTTTTTTTATGCAATCGTACGGCATTTGGGCTACCGCGAGATGAAGGAGATCTCGATTTTCTCGTCATTGTGCGTCATGGCTCTATTTGGCAAACGCGTGGACTCGCGGGTCTTCCGTTCGTCTTATTAGGTGACCGTCCTCGCCCTGGGGAAGATGAACGTGATGTGGTCTGTTTATCTTTTTTTCTGTCAGATCAAGCGTTGGATTTGTCTGTCTGCGCACTCCAGCCGGACGACATGTATTTGCGTCATTGGTTCTTAGGTCTCTTGCCGTTTGTCGACGATGGAGCGGGAAAGGAGTTTTGGGACGCCAATGCTGGGCTTCGTCTAAGACATCCCCACGCAGAGCGCTGGATCCCTTCGCCTGACCTACAGGTTTCCCTTCCGCGTCTGCGTATTCCCGTAAATTCCGCATTAGAACGCGTCGCCCGTTCTCTTCAGTGGAAGTACTTCCCTCGCGCGCTACGCGACAAGGCAAATAAAGATACACATGTGATGATCTCGGACCATCATCTCAAATTCCATGTAGATGATGGGCGTGAAGCATTGCAAGCGACCTATAAAAAGCTGTGTGATCAGTATGACGTCGCTTCTTGAACGCGTCGGGAAGTGGTCTACGCAGCTTTTTCCTTGGGTTTGGCGTTTGGCAGTCTTGGCGCTCCCTTGGCAAACACGTTGGTTTCAAGAGGGGCCACGGCTTGCGGGTTACCCTTGGGAAGAGGGGAGAATCTCCGTCTATGGTTCAGAGCTGTTGATGATTGCGACAATTATATTGGGTTTGTTTGTCCTGCTGGCTCGGCAGAAGACGGATCAGGTGAAGAGGACGCATCCTTCAAGGACGGTGCTTATCGTTTTAGGTGTTTCTTTCTTCGCCTTCTCTTTTTTCACAACTTCCTCACTTCGCGGAACGACGGAATGGTGGATGGAGGCGCTCGTTTTGGGAGCGTTCTTCTGGACGCTGAAACAGTGGGTCTCTCTTCGTGAATTCTCGTTCTGGTTTGTCCTGTCACTTCTTCCTCATGCCTTGCTTGGAATCTGGCAAGCAATGAGTCAGCAAGCCGTAGGCGCTGCGCTGCTAGGCATCGCCGCACAGGATCCGGCAGTACGTGGTGTGGCCGTGATCGAAGCGGGAGGTCTACGCTGGCTACGCTCCTATGGAGGATTTCCCCATCCAAATATTCTTGGTGGTTGGTTAGTTGTAGGAGTCTTAGTCGCTTCTGTGGCTTTAAAAGAACAGTTGTTGGCACGTAAACAGAGAATATTTTATTATCTCTCACTCGTTGTTTGTTCGCTAGGTCTAGTCTTCAGCTATTCTCGGAGCGCTTGGCTCAGTTTAGTGCTCTTTCTTGGAGTAAGTGCTCTTTCTCTCCTGTTCTCCAGAGAAAAAACACATAGGCTACAGAGTCTTCTTGTGATGAGCCTTATTTTGCTTAGTTGTATGAGTGCCATACTGATTCGTCCGAATCTCATCTTCGTCCGCGCTCAGACCGAAACACGTCTAGAACAAAAATCTTTGTCTGAACGTGCACAGGGGATTCAGAACGGTCTTCGTATTCTTCGAGAACATCCGTTTGTTGGATCAGGGTTTGGAGCGAACGGACTTGTGATTGCAGAGCTCGATCTGAAGGAGGGGCATGCACCCACCATTCCCAT
>CAZRDS010000063.1:5508-6907 GCA_964598895.1 uncultured Gammaproteobacteria bacterium
AGAATTAGGACTTGTCGGGATGGCGCTCCTCTTTGTTATCCTTTTAGTCCTGCTCCGAATACGAGATGGATTAATTCAACGGCGTCATTTCTTCTCCTTGTCGACGATACTTCCGTTACTTGTTCTTCTCCCAATTCCCTGTGTAGACCACTATCTTTGGTCTTATTGGAGCGGAAAAGTACTTTGCTTTGTGGCCTTTTTTCTTGTCTACGCGGCGTACAAAAACCTAGAAAAAATGCCTTTTTATACGATACCGCCGCTTGACGGAAAATAATCAAATAGAATACCTTCTCTTCGTTCGGCGGGGCCGAACATCATCGCATTGCCAAGCAGCCGGGCTGCCGCAAAGCCACACGCGCTCATAGCGCATCATGGTAAAACGATGAACACGTCCATTCAGTCCCTTCGCGTTCCGGGTTCCGATCGTTTCGCAGAGGAGCACCTCCTCTCGCCCTCCAAGCTCCGGGGCATCCTGCAGGCCTGGGTCGACATCGAAAACGCCAAGCGCCGCCCTGACCAGGGCGTCCTCGACGTGGACAAGCTCGTGATCGTCATGGAGCCCTTCCAGGACGCGCTCGATGCGAAGGCCAAGGCCGACCCGAACTTCGCCCTGTCGGACACCTACGATGAGGCGAAGCCGACCAAGCGCCAGCAGGCTGTCCGTCAGCTCTGGGGGATCCCGATCCAGCCGCTCGTCGACCAGAACGAGGGTGTCGTCGGTTCGCTCCAGATCCGCAAGGTGGGAGCGATCGACGTCTACGCCCTTCGTCTGGCTGACATGGGCGGCTACACCGCTCCGCTCGTGGTCGAGCAGTTCGCCTCCGCGCGCCCCATCTCGGGCTCTGCCTGGGGAGAGGTCGGGCAGGTGAAGATCGTGTTCACCCTGCGCGGTGGTGTCGTCACCCGTTCCTGTACGTCCGCGTACGGCTTCCGCTCGATCGAGCTGGGGTCGTCGTCGATCTACAAGGGCGAAGTGGCGCCGACGCTCGCGCCCCACGGTCACCTCGGGTTCAACCCCAAGAGGATCGTCGGGCTCGGCGGGGTCGTCCTGCGTCCGCACTTCGGCGAAGACCTGGAAGAGGGGCTCGAGAAGGGTGAGTCGATCACCTCGCTCGGGAACTTCCTTCGGGAGTCCCAGGATGGTCGCGCGCTCGCCGCTGTGATCAAGGGGGCGATGTTCGATCGTCTCTTCTGCCTGGTGCTCATCATGGCCCTGCTGCGGGACCTGGTCCTGCGTGAGGTCGATGAGGTCAAGGCGAAGATCGTCGCGGCCGCCAAGAAGGCCTGATCGGAACAAAAAAAATCGCGTACCTCCTTCCCTGGGAAGTACCACCTGACCGCTGTGAAGCTGGT
Source organism: uncultured Gammaproteobacteria bacterium (assembly GCA_964598895.1). Taxonomy (GTDB): domain Bacteria; phylum Patescibacteriota; class Patescibacteriia; order 2-12-FULL-60-25; family 2-12-FULL-60-25; genus JAGOTP01. The sequence continues at coordinate 6,862 of CAZRDS010000063.1, forward strand.
CCCTCTCCACGACAAACCCTGGCCGACGACGGTTCTCCGTCGGCCA
>CAZRDS010000064.1:0-6838 GCA_964598895.1 uncultured Gammaproteobacteria bacterium
CAAATGGAGGGGCTGGAGCAAATGGAGGCGGCGGAGGCGGAGGCGGCGGAGGCGGCCGTATTGCGCTCGTCTATAGCTCGCTCTCATTCAGTGGAACGTCCTCTACCGAGGGAGGTGTTGGCGGTACGGGAGGAATGGGCATGGCTGGGGGAGGGGGAACAGTCTATCGCGCACATCTAAATACAGCACCTAACGCGCCTCTAGGACTTGCGCCCGCTGCCTTGGTAGATGGTTCAACAACAAGTACGAATGCTCCAATGTTTACCTTCTCGCTTGCCGATCCGGATGGTTTGGATACGGTTCAGTATTGGATTCAGATAGATGATTCTTCAGATTTTTCTTCCCCAATCGTGGATTATGTCAGCGCGCTTGGAGCGCAAGGGACAGCCACATTTACGGTTGGTCAGTTGGGGGGTGGTGGTGTGTACGCTGCTGGTTCTTCGGGTCAAACGTTGGTCGACGGTTCCTACTATTGGCGTGTAAAAACTTCGGACGAAGGGGCCCTCTCTTCTGCATTTTCGACGGCGCATAGTGGAGCTATTGCGTTTAGAGTTGATGGAGCGGCTCGCGCTCTTCAATTTGCGTATGCAGACGGTTCTGGCCCAGAAAGCGTGACGGCGACTTCCGTTCGAGTGATAGTAGATGTCCCTCATTTTGAGGATGTGACGGTGAACTACGCACTCTCCGGGACAGCAACAGGAGGTGGCGTTGATTACACACTTGCAGCAGGGACGGCAACAATTGCTGCTGGACAAACGTCAACGACAATTCCGCTTGTTATTGTGAACGATAGCGTGAGTGAGGCGAGTGAGTCTGTTGTTCTGACGCTGTCCTCACCGCATGGGGTAAATACCTCACTTGGTTCAAATACGACATTTACCTATACGATTACGGACAACGATGTGGCGGGTGTAACGCTCTCAAAAACATCGGCAACGGTGACAGAAGGGGGTGCGACGGACTCGTATACGGTTGTATTGAATACGGAACCTACCTCGACGGTTCAGGTTGTACTGTCTTCACCGAGTGCTCAATTCACTCTCTCAACCTCTACTCTGACGTTTGCGACAAGCGTTTGGAATATTCCACAAAGTGTGACGTTAATGGCGGTGGATGATGCGGTTGTTGAATCACCGACCAGTGGAACAATTACGCTTAACGCTTCTTCCACGGGAAGTTTTTATACGGCAGATCTCTCAATTTCTTCCGTTGTGGTGCATGTGACAGATAATGATACAAGTGGCGGCGGAGGAGGTGGTGCAGGCGGCGGGTCTGGCGGTAGTGGTGGGAGTTCGGGTGGAGGTGGTGCCGTCACGGGTGGTGGGGGCGGAGGTACGACGGTCAACGTGTTTGAGCTAGCGAAGCCTTCCCTGCCGCCTCTTCCTGAAACAGTGCCTCCTGTTGCACTCCCTGAATCGCGTGAGAACCTCTCGCCAACCGTTCAGCCGGCGGCTGGTCCCATTGATCCGGCTCTTGATGTACAGATTCGTGCGCAGATTGGCCGTGATGCGTCTGAGTTTGGGCAAAAGGTGTTTGGAAGCCAGCTTGATTTATACACGCAATTCGTGGCGCAAGGTCTTTCAGAAACGACGGAGCGCATGGGGATGGGTGAACGTCGCGCCTTGTTACGAGATGCACTGCAGGTGATTGGGTATCGCGCAACGGCTGAAGACTTTATCCGTATGGCTGATGGCCAAGCACCACGGACACGCGTGATTCAAAATGAGCAACGGCAACTCCCTGAGGTGCGTAAAACCTTCAGGATGATTTTTGGACACGATCCCCAGTTTAAAAATGCCTCAGAGAATCTAGCCTGGAATGCATTGATGTACCGTATTCGCTTTTCAAGAGACCTTACAAAAGAAAGAAAGGGAATTCAGGAATTTCGACGTTTGTTTCATCGTGCGCCGGCAGATCCATTTCAATGGGCGGTTGTACGTGTCATGGGATACGTAAGGTAGTTCAAGATTGAGGGTAATCTATTTATCCAGAGGTTATCCGTTGACCATCTCTCTCTAAGCGAGGAATATCTCTCTTGTCGAAGTGCGATGAAGGCGGTCATCCCTAGCCGCCATGATCAAATTCGATGGCTCTAGAACTCACTAGAGTTGTCCTCAGTGGAAGAGGGTGGGGTTGCTCATGCGGAGCGATTTAGCTCTTTATCCACGTTTTCCCCGAAACTCTCCCAGTTCCCTGTGGGGCAGGGTGTAAGGGAGGGGCCCTGATGGGCAGGAGGTCTGAGGGTTCCGAAAATAAGGGAGATTCTTTGCCGTTGCTCCCTGTAGATGTCCTCGTACATCTTTTCGATGGCTACTTGAACGGCTCTTTTAAAAACGTGTATAGTGAGGCTCCCGTATGACTCTGGAAGAAGCCCCTCGTTGGATGGCATTTGGAATCATTTTTCTCATGGCTCTGTGGTTTTTTGTGAAGGCGGGCCGACTCTGATACCGTGGTCACATGTCCTCCACTGTCGCTCGAAATACGGCCTGGCTCATGGTTGCGACGCTCGGCCAGAAGGTCGTTTCGTTCCTGGCGTTCTACGTGATCGCGCGGCTGGTTGGCCCAACGGTGACCGGAAAGTATTTTTACGCCATTTCGATCACGTCAGTGTTCGTGGTCTTTGCCGATTTTGGATTGACGCCGGTTGTGATTCGCGAACTCGCCGCCAACGAAGAGCGCGGACGGGCCTTCCTTGCGCGCGCGCTTCAGCTGAAAGCTTTTTTATTACCTTTGGCGGTCATTGGAGCTCTGCTCTACGCGACATTTGTAAAAGTTGAGCCCGACGTCCTCGCGGCAGTCGTTGTCGCTTGTTTTGTGCTCATGGCGGACTCGATCTCGTTGATTTTTTATGGGGCTCTGCGTGGAAAACGAGATCTACGTTTCGAAGCGTTAGGCATGTTGATCTGCCAGGTAGTGACAGCGATCGCATCGATCCTGATTCTTCGCGCGGGGGGAGGGGTGACCGGTTTGGCGACTGCCTTATTGTTGGGAAGCTTGTGGAATGTAGGGTGGAGCCTTGTGCACGCCGCTCGACGCCACGTAACGCCCCTGAAAGCACGTCTTGTTTCAGTGAAGGCTTTAATGTTCGCGGCTTTACCCTTTGGGTTAGCGGGGCTTTTTGTGAAGGTCTATTCCTACGCCGATTCGCTTCTCATTCGTCAGTATTTTGGGCACACGGCGGTTGGCCAATATGCGGTTGCTTACAAGCTTACGTACGCGCTCCAATTTTTGCCGCTCACGTTTGTGGCCGCGCTCTACCCAGCCATGAGTGCGGACTTTGCGACGGGGAATCATGAAGGGCTACGCACCTCGCTGAAGAATGGTCTACGACTCATGATGCTCGTGAGTGTTCCTTTGTCCGCCCTTCTTTCGGTTCTCGCGCGCCCGATTATTCTGAATTTTTACGGCCGTCCCTACGAAGGAGCGATCGCCCCGCTTATGGTGTTGCCATGGGTGTTGATCCCAATCTTCCTCGACTTCCCGGTTGGATCGCTCTTGAACGCGACACGTCGTTCATCTTTGAAAACTATTTCGATGGGTATCACGATGGTGTTAAATGTACTCCTCAATCTTTTGCTCGTCCCAACGTACGGTCCATTGGGCGCAGCATACGCAGGGGTTGTTTCATTTTGGCTCCTGTTCGCACTTGGGATCTGGTTTGCGCGCAAGGAGTTGCCAGAACGAACCTGGTTTATTTCATTCTTTTTGCGTGGAGTCTTATGCGCTGCTCTCATCTGGGGGCTCATGCATTTCATCGCAGTTAGTTTTCCCTTTATCGCACAGTTAATTTTTGGAAGTGCGCTTTCCCTCCTGCTGCTGTTCGTCTTCCGTTTGTGTCTCGTTGAAGATCTGCTCAAGCTGTGGGGATTCCTTCGCCGTCGTGCTGTGCCACCACCCGATGCCACCGAAGAGGCGGGATCGTAAAGCCAGATAGAGATAGCTATGGAACAGAACTGGATCTTAGTCACCTGCGATTATCCTCCCATGAAAGGGGGTGTTGCTCGGTATCTTTCAGATCTTGTAGCTGCTTCGCAGGGAGCGATGAAAGTGACCGTGCCTCTGGAGCATGGAACACCGTCAGAGTCTGTCTTACGCCGCCGGTTTTTTGGTCAAGGACCCATTCGGTGGTGGCCGTTGGTTGGGTTGATGAAAACCCTTGGGAAAGAAGAGAATACATGCGTATTCATCAGTCATGCGCTCCCCATCGGAACAGCCGCGTGGATCGCTTCCTACGTTGGGGGAGCAAAGTATATTTTATTATTTCATGGGCTGGATCTCCATCTTTCCCAGCGTTCGTGGATCAAGCGTTGGCTCACGCAACGTATCGTCCGACGGGCGGAGGCGATCTGTGTCAATTCGGCATTCGTTGCTCGAGAATGTAAAGAATTATTCCCCTGGGTGACGCCGGTCTTGCTTACACCCGGCTATGAGCCGCATACGCTCCCTTCTCGTGAAGATGCGCGCAAAAAATTAGGGATCTCTCCTGAAGAGGTGATCTTGCTGAATGTAACGCGGCTGATTCCTCGCAAGGGCCTGGATCGGTTGATCGAAGTCTTGCCCAAGCTCGACGTGCATGTGAGGGCTGTTAGTATTGGGGATGGGAGTGATCGTGCGCGTTTAGAAGGGCTTGCACGGGTAAATGGAGCCCGTATCACTTTTATTGGAGCTATCGACGACCATGCGCGTGATGAGTGGTACGCGGCAGCGGACGTATTTGTCTTTCCTGTTAGACCAGAAGGAGATGACCTTGAGGGCTACGGCATTGTGTGCCTGGAAGCGGCAGCTGCAGGACTGCCGGTGATTGTGGGGAAGAATGGAGGTGCGCCTGAGACGGTCGTCGAGGGGGAGACGGGATTCGTCGTGGATGCTGACCAAAAGGCAGAGCTGCGAGCCGCCATCGAGCGCTTGGTTCGTGATCCGGCGCTGCGCAAGCGGTTTGGTGAACAAGGTCGGGCGCGCGTACTGGCAGAAGCGAAGTGGTCAACGCGTTGGAATACGCTCTCACGTTTATAAAAAATATGTCACGTCTTTCTGTTGTTATTCCGGTCTATCAGTATGCTGATGCTTGTTTGGCGTGTCTTGCTTCTTTGGTCAAACAAACACGCTTACCAGATGAGATTGTGATCGTTGACGATGGTTCAACAGATGGATTGAAAGAGAAGATTGTCCCTCTGCTTGGTACCTTTCCCGTTTCGTTACGCTTTTTCCGCTTTGAGCAGAACAAGGGAGCTCCTGCGGCACGGAATGAGGGGGCACGTCAGACAACGGGGGACTATATCATTTTTCTTGATCCAGATACTGAGCTCGCGCCTATTTTTTTGGAGCATTTTGAGAGGGTGTTGGAAGAGCATCCGGAGATAGATTTTGTCTATAGCGCCTATAATTTTGGGTGGAATTTTTCGTTTGTACCTTTTAGTGCAGAGCGGCTGAAGCAGACGAATTTCATTCATATGAACTCGCTGCTTCGTCGCTCGGCATTTCCGGGGTTCGATGAATCATTAAAGAAGTTTCAAGATTGGGATCGATGGCTCACGATGGTAGAACGAGGTTCTAAAGCGATTGGAATTCCGGAAGTTTTGTTTGATGTGTCGCCACGAGCGACGGGTTACAGTCAGTGGGTGCCCTCTTTTATGTATAATCTTCCATGGGATAAGCTCGGTTGGGCACCGAAGGCGATCAAAAAATATCGACTGGGTGAGACGATCATACGAAAAAAACATCAATTGCCAGCTACACGTATGATGCAGAATGAAGCACTCCCACTCTATCTGAAGACCGTGCTGTTGCCGCTCTGTGCGATTGTGGGCATTGAGCTCCTGTCTTTTTTGGTCATCTTCCATCCAGAGATGAACACCTTGGTCTGTCTGGCGTTTGGTCTCATAATGCTGGTTTACGCAGCTCTACGACCAACGGCTGCCCTTGCGCTCCTTCTTACAGAGTATGTCATCGGTTCAAAAGGAGCTCTGTTTAAAGCGTTTGGAAACGACCAAAATAATGGGGGTGTATCGGTTCGGATCGTGCTCTTTGGGGCATTTTTTCTCGGTTGGTTTGTGAACTGGCTGCGCGCTGGTCAGTGGAAGTCATGGAGAACTTTTTTTCAAGGAAGAGGGGAATATCTGGTCTTGGGACTCGTGTTGGTCTGGGCTTTCATGCAGGGGCTCATCCAGAAAAATGCCTTTGTGTTTGCAGACGCGAACGCCTGGGGTTTCTTGCTATTACTCATTCCTGTCTTAGACTTGGCACGGCGGGCGACAAGTGAGGAACTTCAGAAAATTGGAACTTGGATTGCTGCCGCTCTGCTCTGGATCGCCGCCAAAACACTGATTCTGTTCTATTTATTCAGTCATACCTTCCCCGCCTGGTTCCTCGAACCGATCTACTTGTGGGTGCGGCGTACGGGGGTGGGGGAGATCACGCGCGCAGGCGGAAACGTCTTCCGTGTCTTCTTTCAGTCGCATATTTACGCCCTCTTACTCCTACCCGGATTTTTATTGGTCCAGCGCTTCAAAAAAAGCCGTCTCGCGCTGGTGCTGGTTGGGTTCTCTACGCTTTTCTTGGCGCAAACGATTGTTTCATTATCACGTAGCTTTTTCTTAGGGCTCGTGATTGCTGGATTGGCAGCCTGTATCTTCGTCTGGCGTGAAGAGCGGACGAAGGGTGTGGTGAAACTTGGTGGGCGCTTCGTAGGTACGCTCGTCGCTGCAGGCATGCTCCTCGCGGTTGCGTGTTTCTTTCCTATTCCACGGTCGTCTTCTTCGCTCTTGGACGCCTGGCAATCGCGCATCGATACGGCGGATGATGCGTCGGCGAGCCGTTGGAAGCTCTTGCCTGCTATGTG
>CAZRDS010000065.1:0-6829 GCA_964598895.1 uncultured Gammaproteobacteria bacterium
CAATTATAGACGTTTCATTATGCGGTCACTCTTCTGTTGTCCAAGGGTCTTCGAAAGGCTTCTTCCAGAGTCTTTCCGAGGCGATTCCTGATCGATGTGCCGGTAGTTTAGGGGAAGTCGGTTGGAGTGTCAAGAACACTGATCCATTATTTATCCCCATGATTTCAAGGGGTGGGCTCTGAGGGGGTCAAAAGCCGGGCAAGCGCTGCCCACTGATCAGCCGAGAGCGCTTCGGGACGAACGTCTTTCGGCGCATGAATAGCGGCCGAAAGCGCTTCTGCGCGATCGCGCAGGCCAAGCGTCGAAAATAATTGTTTACGCGGATGAGCGAACGCCCGTTTCGCAAGTTTCATCACGAGCTCAGGCTCAATCTTCCAGTGCAGAGCTCGTTCTTCGTTTGTCATGGGGATAAGAAGAAGGATCGCCGACTCAACCTTGGGGGAGGGAAAGAAGGAACCAGGCGCAACACGGCGAACAATCTTCCCCGAGGAACAGCTGAGCGCCACCATAAGCGACAAAAGGGAAGCACGAGACGCATCTATTTTATTATTGAGGAGTGCAAGAGTACGTTCCGCTACCTCACGTTGCAGCATAACTACGACGCGTCGTGCAGGATTTGAAGACCAAAGAGCCATTCGTAAGGCCAATGAAGAAATGGCGTATGGAAGATTGGAAACAAGTTTCCACGGGAGCTGAAACGGTAATATCTTATTCCACTCGAGCTTTGCCGCGTCCCCTTGCGTGAGAAAGAACTTTTGGTCCCTGACTCTAAGCAACGCATTGAGATAACCAATGAACTTGCGATCTCGCTCGATCGCGTGAACATTAGCACCCGTTGCCAGCAACTCTTCTGTTAAGACTCCAAGACCTGGTCCAATTTCAAAAACGATCTCATCCACCTGAAGTTCAGCCGCCTCCACAACAGAGGCGAGCACGGTCGCATCGATTAAAAAATTTTGTCCGAAGGCTCGCTCTGGACGCGCATCGAGCCCTGCCAGAATCGTGCGGATCTCTGTTGGAGTACGTACCATAGACTACTACTAATGATATAAATTCCTGTTCCGTGCAACTACGCTAAAAAAACTAAAATAAAATGATCTCGCAGACGAAGCCGCGAGATCATTTTAGCTCTCTTACTCCCTGTTCAGCTCCATTGATCGGTCGAGTGACTTTGTTTGCCAGCGTAGATACGCTTCAACGAACTGATCCAGATTTCCATCAAGAACTGCTTCCGGGTCAGATGTCTCCGCTTCTGTACGGTGATCCTTCACCATCTTATAGGGGTGCAATACGTATGAACGAATCTGGCTTCCCCACTCCGCGCTATGGAATTCCCCACGCAACTGCTGCTTCTCTTTTGCAAGCGCTTCTTCTTTCAATAAAACGAGCTTCGCTTTCAAGATCTTCATCGCCGTTTCGCGGTTCTGTGTTTGCGAACGTTCATTCTGACAGGTAACCGTGATTTTTGTTGGCAAGTGTACGATACGCACAGCTGAATAGGTTGTATTCACCGACTGCCCCCCTTTGCCCCCGCTCATAAACGTATCGACGCGCAGATCTTCGGGCCGAATCTCAACACTCACATCTTCGTTGATTTCGGGAATAACCTCGACCAAGGCAAACGACGTTTGGCGAAGCGCGTCTGAATTGAACGGCGATTGACGCACCAAACGATGCACACCCGCCTCGCTCCTGAGGTTGCCGTAGACATAACGCCCTTCGATCATCATCGTCGCTGATTTTATACCCGCCTCTCCTCCACGCGATTCATCCAACAACTTAATGGTCCAACCTTTGCGCTCAGCATAGCGGGCAAACATACGCATCAGCATCTCCGCCCAGTCCTGCGCATCTGTCCCACCAGCGCCGGCATGAATCGAAATGATAGCGGAGCTCGCGTCGTGTGCGCCAGAGAACATCAGCTCAAACTCACGCTTGAGATATTCGTCATCCAGCTTCCGCAAACGCGCGATGAGCTCCTCCTGCAAGGATTCATCCATTTCATGCGCGAGCATTTCTCCTAGCTCTTCACACTCGAGAAGCGACATTCGCAGCGTATTCCAACCCTCAAATGAGCGTTTCAATTCGGCTAATTGTTGACCCTCCTTCTTCGCACGTTCTTGATTCGTCCAAAAATCGGGCGCCATGGTTGCCGCCTCAAGCGCTTCGATTTCATTCTTCACCGTATCAAGGCCTAGCAAATGCCAGGCCTCTTCTACCTTCATCCGTAAAGTGGCAATACGTTCTTGAAGTTCCTGGATCATGGGGACGAGTAATTGAGCACTATTTTCAACCACAGTTGAATCACGTTTCCGTAGCGGACAAAAAGATCTATCAAAAAGACAATGAACAATCCAACGAACAGCCGCAAAAAGACACGGGTTCGTTCTTGGTCCTCTTGTGTAGGACCTTGCATGGCTTCAGTTGGCGCTATTGTTAATGGGGAGGGCTTTGTAAGTGGAATTTCTTCTCCGCACTTCATGCAATATTGATTGCCGTTGTACTGATTTTGAACCAACAGCGGCTCTCCACAGGCCGGACACTGCATAGGAACGCCCTCGCTGCCTTAGAGTTTTTCGAGGTGAATCTTCTTGCGCCATTCTCCAATCACAGGAATCTCCCAGAATTCCCCCATCAAACACTTCACCAACGCCACGATATTTGCAATGACTACGATAATCCACAGAATCTGGCCAAGAACTGGAATCCAGAAAAGGAACATGCCAAGAATGTGGATCGCGAGCAAAATCACTCCTTGTTTAGCGTGCTCTTGAGCGAAAGCAGACTTCTTCGCAAGAAAGAGAGGAATAAACACCAAGATGCCGAGATACGACAGTGCGGCCATCAGCTTATTCTCCTGGATGTCCTTTGCATCAAAGGCTGGCGCGGCTCCCGATGGGACGCTTTGCACAACCTGAGGAGCCTTTGGTTCTGAAGCAGCGTCCTGCGGAGGGGTTTGTTGGGTATCCATATACCTTGTATCTTAGTCTAGTTAGCCCATTTTTCCTATCCTCCTCTCCTTATGGTGTCTGTTAACACGTTTTCCGAGCTTGAAGAACAGTTCTTGCGACCCGTTGTTACAAAACGGCACATCAAGCAGGAAGAGATCCCGCTCGAACAGATGCAGACCTGGCGATGGAAAGATGGGAAGCTTTTCAACTCGTTTTTCGAGATCTTTGGGACACGTACCTCGTTTGAGGCTGAACCAAACAGGACAGAACCGAGCACATGGGATCAGCCAATCTACCGACAAGGAAAGGGAACACTCGCACTTTTCATCGACGAGCACAAAAATCTCCTCATTAACGGCCTGTTTGAACCGGGGAATGCTTCACGAGGCTATCAGAATCAAGGCCTCGTTCTCTCGACGAGCTGTAAATTTTCACCTGGAAACCTAGAGAAACAGAGGGCGGCCGGACACATTCCTCCCCTATCTCATTTGATTGATCACCCAGAAGCGAAGAAACACTTCACCCATGAAGCACCCGGAGACGGGGGACGAGCAGATAAACAGAATCAGCACTATTTGATTGAACTGCCACGTACAATTTTGGAAGCAGCAGTACATGCATTACCCGCACCCCAGTCTGATTTTTTTGTCTTATTGCCACTCAGCGTCTTCAAAGAGTGTTACGAACACGCGCTCGTTAACGAACATCTACGCGATCTCGCTTCGATGCTGTTATTTATTAGGTAAACAAAAGAGCGATATACGAAAAACGCCCCAGTGGGGCGTTTTTCCTTCTTTTCTCTGTTAGAATCCCATTCCCCCGCCCATCCCACCACCATGGCTATGCCCCTCTGCTTCGCCTTCTTCTTTCTTTGGCTTCTCCGTGATCACACATTCTGTGATGAGCAAGAGAGCTGCGACGCTCGTCGCATTTTGAAGCGCGGAGCGAGTGACCTTCGTTGGATCAATAATACCTGCCTTCACCATATCTTCATAGCGGTCCGCTTCAGCATTGTAGCCCATCGTCCCGGAAAGTTTTTTCACTTCTTCGACAATGACGGAGCCGTCTTTGCCCGCATTTGAAGCGATGATCTTAAGTGGCTCTTCGATAGCACGACGCACGATGCGTACGCCGATCATTTCTTCCCCTTCGGCCTGAACACCCTCCAAGACTTTTACGGCGCGGAGCAATGCGACGCCACCTCCTGGCACGATTCCTTCTTCTACGGCTGCTTTTGTGGCCGCGATCGCATCTTCGATACGGTGCTTCTTTTCTTTCATCTCGACTTCCGTGGCAGCACCAACCTTGATGACACCAACTCCACCAGAAAGCTTCGCGACACGCTCCTGCAACTTTTCACGATCAAAGCTTGATTCTGTGTTTTCAAGGATGGCGCGAATGGAGGCGGCGCGCGCTTCGACCTCTGCCTTGTTCCCTTTACCGTCTACAAAGGTCGTGTATTCCTTGGTCGATGTGACTTTACGAGCGCTTCCAAGATCAGTGAGTTCAACCGAGTCAAGTTTGCGGCCCATATCTTCTGTGATGTAGGTCGCTCCTGTCACAATGGCGATGTCTTGCAACATTTCCTTACGACGATCTCCGAAACCTGGAGCCTTGATCGCGAGTGCATTGAAGACGCCACGGAGCTTGTTTACAACCAGTGTCGCGAGCGCTTCGCCATCCAAATCTTCAGCGACGATCACTAATTCTTTCTTGCCCGCTTTGAGCACTTTTTCCAAAATCGGAACGAGTTCCTGTACCGAAGAAATCTTTTTGTCCGTCACGAGAATGTAAGGATCACTGTATTCTGCCTCCATCCGGTCCTGGTTCGTGACCATCGATACGCATCCCCGTTACAACGTCCTTGTCGACACCAAAGGTCTGCGATTCTTCTACGGTAATGACTCCCTGTGTACCGATGCCGGTCTTCTCATCCATCATTTCAGCGATAGTCTTTCCGATTTCGCGATCATTCGCACTAATAGAAGCGACGTTTTCAATCATGCTCCCAGAGACTGGCTGAGAAACTTTTTCACGCAATTCTTTGACCATGGCTTCAAGGGCTTTTTCCATCCCACGGCGAACCGCGAGTGGATTTGCCCCAGCTGTAATATTCTTCAAGCCTTCTGCCACCATTGCTTGCGCGAGAACTGTTGCCGTGGTTGTTCCATCACCAGCAACGTCTGCTGTTTTAGAAGCCACTTCTTTGACGAGTTCAGCTCCCAAGTTCATCTGCTTATCTTCCAGTTGAACCTCTTTCGCGACGGTGACACCATCTTTTGTAATCGTTGGAGACCCGTAACCGTGATCAATCACCACCGTGCGGCCCTTTGGACCAAGCGTGACTTTCACCGCATTCGCGAGCGCGTCCACTCCCTGCTTCAACAAACGACGAGCTTCTTCCCCGTAGACAATGACTTTTGCCATAGGTTTTTGATAAATATCAAATTATTTTATTCAACAATCGCCATCAAGTCGGATTCTGCGAGGACAAGGAACGTTTCACCATCGAGCTTGATCTCGTCTGGTGCGTACTTCTTGAAAAGCACCGTGTCCCCAACTTTCACACTCATTTCAACTCGTACGCCATCGTCGCGAAGCTTGCCTGGACCGATCGCAATCACTTTGCCTTGTTCTGGGCGCTCTTTATCAACCGTATCTGGCAAGATAATACCACCTTTTGTGACTTCTTCTTTAGCGAGGGCCGCGAGAATCACGCGATCACCCAATGGACGGAGTTTCATATGCGTTCGAGCGGTAGAAAATCAATTAAGAACAGTGAAAAGCGGGTAGAGATTAGCACTCACATGCTGAGAATGCTAACCCCACCAACGAGCCAAGAGTGCCAAGGAGCCAGGGGGGTGTCAAGTATTAAAACGTATTCGCCCCAGGCAAGCATCCTCATGCTCGCCCGGGGCGTTTACCTCCCTCAGGTTGTAGACTTCTTGATCTCACCCGTGGGTGAACGCGCCTCCTTCAGGCGTCCTTCCTCGAGCGCCTCACGGAACAGGTTGATCGCGCCTTGGGTGAAGGCACACACCAGCCCGTGCCGTTGTCGGCCCTTGCTGGTGATGATCTCACACCAGGGAACGAACTTGCTCCGCATGTTCCCGGGGCCGAAGCGCCGGGGACGGACGTCATTCGCAGGATCACCCCAGAGGAATGCACGCTCAACCTCCGGATCCGTGAATCGCAGTTCGAGCGTCACCACGGGGATGCAGGTTGCGCTCTTTCCTGGATTCTCCGGCATCGTGTCGAGATACCGGAACGCGACTGGTTCGATCCCGGGTTGCGAGATCACCTGACCCGCCTTGCGGCCGATCAGCGCTTTCACAGCCCGACTGAGCCGTGCTCGATCCCGCGGTGCATGGACCGGAACGCTCGCGAGCCGCGCGCCCACGATCGCCATGAGCTTCACGCTTGCCGCAAAGGCTTGCGGATAGCGCGTCACCCAGCCACCGCGTGGCTTTCCGTCGTTCTCGAGCAGCGGACGGGACATTTCCCCCTTGTTCAGGTAGAGCGCGTAGCGCGACTCACGCGTGACCAAGTGGTAGATCTGGCCATCAGATGCCCGTACGAACGGGATCACGAGACAGGCCGTCTCGTGGTACCCATCCTCGTGGACGTCCACGACGCTTTCGTGGATCTTTCCGGCACTAGAGACAAGCAGGGTGAGACTGGTTTCGTACTCACCCGACACGATCCTGCGAATGCCGAGAATTTCTGTGCTCTCGTCACCCGCGCGCAGCCCGTCGAATCTGGGCAGCTTCGCTTTCACGAGCGGCTGATTCAGACGCCGCAGGAACTGAGCGTCCGTCTCTTCGAGGCGGCGCTGTGGCACCACCCACTTCTCCTGACGGCTGACAACGTCATCCGTC
>CAZRDS010000066.1:0-3283 GCA_964598895.1 uncultured Gammaproteobacteria bacterium
TGAATGAAACCAAGAAGCAGCTCGATGCGGAACAGGTCATCGTCGACCAATACGCATCGCTTAAAGCGGACGCCGAAAAATATCGTGCCACGACCGATCTTGAGCGCTTGCGTCTGAAACACGGGGCGGAGATCCTCGCCGACCAACAGGCATTCGACGAGAAAATGGTCACGCTCAAGGCGCGGATGCAGGAAGAGGAGGATGAATATAAAAAGCAAACCGAACGACTCAAGGAGGAGACCGTTCGGCGTTTTGACGAACTCTTGAAGGAATACAAAACGGGATACGACAAGCTCATCGCCGAATCCAAGATCAAACAATCGGAGCTCAAGGCTATTCAGGATCAGGCCGAAGCGACCCTGAAGGCCATTCAAGCGGCACGCAGCGCTATCACATCGTCTCCGACGGGTAGTGCTGCCATTATTCCGCATCTTGCGGCTGGTGGCATCGTGACCCGCCCGACTATCGCTCTGATCGGCGAAAGGGGACCGGAGGCCGTTATTCCATTGAATCGCTCGGGATCTTCCCTCGGAGGACAGCCGATTTCCGTTTCCATCATGGAGGGCGCTGTTTTGAATATCGCTAATGAAGCCGACGAGTCGAGGCTTGCGCGCACGGTGGCTAAGGAACTCGCCAAGGTACTCCAAGGCAATCGCTTCGGCCTTGCCGCTCAAATGTAGCCTATGTCTGTCTACCAGTTTGATTCCGCAAGACTCGACACCGTCACATTGGACGGAGCTTCGGCGACCTCGCCTGCATCGACCGACGAGATCACGTTCAATAATTACGGTTTGCAGAACACAAGTATCCTGACGCGTTTCGTGAAGCTTTCCGCGCCCATTCTCGATCTGCAGAAGCGAGCCTATCCGCGCGCGCAAGGTGCGTACGCGGAGACTGCTTACTGGCGGGAAACGCATCTTGTCCTGCGCGGCACCATCAAAGGCTCAAGCCGAACGGACATGGAATCGCGGATGGATACGCTACGAAAGAACCTCGCCGTATTCGGCGGCGTCCTCAAGATCCCATGGGCCGGAACCTCCCGCTACTACGAATGCTATGCCGTCGGCCTCGACCGTATTTTTCAGGAGCGCGATCACTATCACATGACGATGTGTCCGTATGAGATCGAGCTGATTGCCCTGCAGCCGTTCGGCCGGAGCGGGGGACGGACGGTCACCGACGTACCGACACCTATCGCCGTTTCGCCGACGACCATGGAATTCGTGAACGCCGGAACGGCCGAAGCAGACTCGCTCGCGTATCTCACCGTTGTCACTGCAGGAACGCTTTCGCAGATCGTATGGGAGAACACGACGAACGGCGACAAGGTGACCATTCCTTCCAGCTTTTCGAACGGCGACCAGATCGTCATCGACGGCGAGAATCGACGTGTCACCAAAAACGGCGTCGAGATCGACTACACCGGCGTCTTGCCGAAAATCATGTCAGGTTCGAACGCTTTCAAAATAACTCTCACGGGATCCGGATTCTCGATCTCAGTGACCGAACTCCATTACTCACGCTTCTACTGATATGTCATATCAAAAACTTTTCGTCATGGACCGCGCATCCTTTCTCTTGGATGCTCAGCTCCTTTCATCGCAAACGTCCGGAACATTCACCGGATCGTCAGCTTCCGCTTTGGGCACGCAGTCATGGAATATGCCCGCCGGCTACAAGGCGGTGCTCACCATCGAGAATGAGCAGATTTTGCTTTCCGCCATGTCGATTTCTGGCGGAGTGGTTACCTGCACCATTGATACACGCGGGTATGACAGCACGACGGCTGCGACTCACGCCTCTGGAGCCACCTGCGAGATCCACTTCACCAAGGGCAATCACGACCAGCTCCAAGATTTCCTAGCGGGTTTTGACGAGGGAGGCTTCATCGTTCAAAGCGCGGTAACGACCGTCGCCTCGGCCACAAGCCACACCATCAGCGGCGACAAAACGCTTATCTTCACAGTCGGCCGCATTTATCTGTTCAAAGTGGCAGGAACTTGGTATCGCGGGGTTATCACGGCAGTCTCGTATTCCAACCCGACGACAACAATCACACTCATGGGCGACGGTCTGCCAGGATCGGGAACGGTTACGAATGCAGGATTCGAATTCAACCAGTCCGTCAATAAGGCAATCGACATCGGCCTCATCAAGCAAGTCACGACTGCTCCGGCATCCAACCCTCCAGCTGGCTATCTTTTTCTTTGGGCAAAGAACGGCGGGTGGTACACGCGCGACAGCTCGGGCAACGTGCGCTATTTGAATGATGTCACCGCCTCCGTATCGTCTTCAGGCGGCGTCCTGACGTGCGACTGCTCGACGGCAAATTTCTTCGAATGCACGCTCACGGAAAATATCACTCAGGTCACATGGCAAAATGGTACGGACGGGGAGAGCTACTTCATCCGCTTCCGTCAGCACGCTTCCGCGGCCAAGACCGTTGCGTTGAATACGGCAGGCGGCACTCGATTCTCGAATGACATCCCATCCTATGTGGTCACGTCTGCCGTTTCGACCGTGGACTATCTCGAATTTCGCTATCACAGCGGCGACACGAAGTGGGACCTGACCAAAGTGACCCAAGGGTTCCAAGCTTCCCCTACGGCGGCCGCCTCGCTCCCTCCGGGCATCATGGCTCCATACGGCGGCGCATCGGCTCCCTCGGGCTGGCTGCTTTGCGACGGAGCCGCCGTATCGCGCACCACCTACGCCGCTCTATTCGCCATTCTCAGCACCGCATACGGAGTAGGCGATGGATCCACGACCTTCAACCTGCCGAACATGAAGGGCAACGTCCCAACCGGTTACGACTCAGGGCAAACGGAATTCAACGCGCTCGGAAAAACTGGAGGCGCAAAGACCCACACTCTTTCGACCACGGAAATGCCGGCGCACACCCACAACATTCCAGGTGCGTCAGGGACGTCTGGCGGATACCCACCAGCAACCGCGCAGAACGCCGGTGGCTGGTCATCCGGTTCGGCTGGAAGCGGCGGAGCGCACAACAACTTGCAACCATACAACACGTTCAACTTCATCGTTAAGACGTAGTCTCGTATGCCGAAAGCTGCCCGTTTTCTCGCAAAGATATATTCCAGCTCAGGCGGGTCTTTTCGACGTGTCTTGGATAGCGGAATCTTGCTTTCGGTTCCGCGAATCGTACGGGAGGTAAACAAACCGGCGGGGGAGATTACACTCGACATCGCATTGCCGTGGGATAGTTTTGGATATGGATCCACAATCAACCTGTTCGATCTAGTGAAGATCTACGCCGTGAACG
>CAZRDS010000066.1:3293-4097 GCA_964598895.1 uncultured Gammaproteobacteria bacterium
CGCCAACCCTGATGGGCTGCTGGTTTACCAAGGACACATTACTGAGGTCGAAACGCACTTCGACGCTACGGGAAACGGAGTATCGCTCCGCATTTTTCCAATCGACGCGCTGCTAGGGAATGCCTATTGGGTTGGCACCGCTTATATCGTGGCGTATGCCGGTGCTGATGTTGATACGATGTTTTCTGACGGTATCGACGATGCGAATACGGTCCACGGTTCCTTTTTCACCAAGAATCTCGGTAATCCAGCGCTGTCAGTCACCGTGAATTTCGTACAGAAGACGCATCTCGAAGCACTACAGTCCGCCTTCGAGTTTCTGGGTGCTACGTGGTACTGGCGCGTACGCGCGAACGGCCAAGTCGATCTTCAGCAATATTCCGATATTACCGCGACGCACTCGCTCGCGCTTGGAAAGCACGTCGACTCAATTCAGGCCGGCAAGTCCATCCTGAACCTAAAAAACCTTGTACGTCTGGGATGGGGGAGCGGTCCGACGTATGCCGTCTATTCAGACGGAACGAGCCAAGTTACCTATGGTCATCGAGACGAGGCACTTACGGACTCAGGAATTCAGAACGGCGGGTCAGCCGATGCGAAAGGGAACGGAGAAATCGCACGGCTGAAAGATCCCCGAACGAAGACCGTGCTGACGGTGAATGCGAACTACGCTATAGAAACGATTCTTCCTGGCGATACGGTAAAAATCTTGAATGTGCCGAGCGGCGTTTCTTCGCTTTTGTCTGGTCAGGTGTTGCGGATTCAGCGAGTTGAGTACGACGGGAGTCTGGCGGTGCTGCATCT
>CAZRDS010000066.1:4107-5690 GCA_964598895.1 uncultured Gammaproteobacteria bacterium
GAAGTAGTAAATGTGTTTGGGGATGAAACATCGCCTTAAAAATGTATTTCCTAGTCCTCTTTTCTTTTTCGCTTATTTTTGATATAAACTGGGCATGTCGAAAGATAAAAAACCGGCAGGTGTGCTGGATTTTTTGAAGAGGCAAAAGCCTCTTGTTTATTTTTGTGCTATCTTCACCGTTCTTTTAGGTATTTTGATCTTAGGTTCTTATGGCTACGCCAAGGCATATGAAGACAATATCTTTCAGGGTATCCGTATAGGTGAAATTTCGGTCGGCGGTCTTACACATGAAGAAGCCGAAAAGCGGATTGTAGATTTAATTAAAGAGCGAAAGAAAGACGGGTACGTCTTCGTATTAGACGGTAAAACCCTGAAGCTCCCGTTGAAAAGTGCGGATAGAGAAATTGTTGATTATAACGTTGGCCAAACTATACAAAATGCATTTTTAATAGGGAGGAAAAACGGTTTAGTGGGGAATATTTTGGACAGATTCCGATTGCTGATCCAGTCAAGTGACGTCGCGTTATCATTTATGATTGATGCCGAGCTTGAGCAACGCGCGCTTCAAGAAATGGTCGCCCCGTATGTGGCTGCTTCAAAAGATGCGGTTTTTGATATTTCGTTTTCAAAAAATACATCCACACCGATCATCGCAATTCAGCCAGAACGCATCGGAACAAGCATCGATTTCAAGCAAGGCTCGGAAATATTTGCCAAGCAAGCCGAGGATTTAAAATTTAAACCGATTACCCTAGAAGTGGTCCGCGCTAATCCGATGATTACGACTGCAGAGCTTGAAAGCAAGAAGCTTGATGTAATAACCGCGCTCTCTTTCGCACCTTTTCATCTGGAAGCGCAAAGTCATACATGGAAAATCGATAAGTCGCTGCTTGCTAGCTGGATTGGGGCGGTTGTGGGAGATGATGGAGAAATTCAGGTTGTCATGATTCCCGAAAAAGTCTCGGATAGTCTTATGGATCTTGCGGAAAATCTTTTACAGGAACCAAAAGACGGAGCGCTTGTGATGGATGGCGAAGTGTTAAAGAGCTTTGAAGCACCTATTGTCGGGAAAACGATAAATGCCATCGCTACGATACAGAATATCAACCTCGGCTGGGCAGCCGGATCATCGACGATCCCCTTGGCTATCGATAGCGTAACCCCACTCATCAAGGGGTCGGATGCCGAACGCCTAGGTATTCGTGAGGTGCTTGGCACGGGGCGCTCCAACTTTTCTGGATCACCTACGAATCGGAGAAAGAACATGGAGCTTGGAGTGAAAAAAATGAACGGAGTCCTTCTTGCTCCTGGCGAAGAATTTTCTCAGTTAAAAACACTCGGGTCCGTAGACCAAGCTCATGGCTGGTTGCCGGAACTTGTTATCAAGGGAAGTGAGACTACGCCTGAATATGGTGGAGGCTTATGTCAAGTTGGGACGACATCCTTTCGTGCAGCACTTGATGCGGGATTAAAAATCACCGAGCGGCGCAACCACAGCTACCGCGTTAGATATTATGAGCCTGTAGGGACTGACGCAACGATTTACGAACCTTCGCCGGATTTTCGTTTCAAAAATGATACGG
>CAZRDS010000066.1:5700-6607 GCA_964598895.1 uncultured Gammaproteobacteria bacterium
GACCGATGTCCTCATCACTGCGGCTATTGAGAAAGGGTATGATATGGTGTTTACCGTTTGGGGAACGAAGGATGGAAGAGAGGCGAAACAGACTAACTATCGTGTGTGGGGTATAACTCCGGTGCCACCGACTAAATATATTGAAACGACGGATCTTCCTCCGGGCAAGATCAAATGCACCGAAATTGCCCACGCCGGAGCTTCGGCAAGTTTTGATTACATGGTAACTTTTGGTGATGGCACAACGAGCACTCAGAATTTTCAAAGTTACTATAAGCCTTGGCCGGCTGTTTGTCTCAAAGGGGTCGAAGCAGTAAAATCTGTCAATCCTGAGTGAGGTTCGAGTATTGCCTACAAAATTACTGGATGGTATCCTCGTAGGCATGTTGAGGGTTTTTTGGCAAAAATGCGTTAAGATGGTTTTTGTTTTCGCTGTTTTTACAACGGTGTTTTCTTTTTGCGGGCATAGTGAGTTACGGGGAGATTTTCCTGGATGGGGAGGTGGTAATAACCGAGTTCCTACTTCTGGTCAGGTAGCGACTTCACCTGTTTCGTGTTGTAGACACGGCGCGGAGCAACCTCAGGTTTTTCAACAAAATTTTAAACGTCAAGAAGAGCTTGCAAGCAGGGGAAAAAGAATCGTAAGCGGATTTGCGACAGCTCAGGATTTTTTTCGTAAACCCGTCGTCATACGTGATTTTGTTAGTCGGCCGCCGCCTCAAAACATAAGGCTTTCAATACTCCAGACATTCCGATCTTAATAAAAATCGTTTGGGATGTTTTTAATTCTTAAACGATTTTTAGGCATGATCAAATACATTTTCCCCCTATTGTTACTCGTGACGCTTGGGGCAGGTTGCGGACCTAGGCCTGTCTGGCGTGCTGATTCCGCACACATGAATCCAGG
>CAZRDS010000067.1:0-6522 GCA_964598895.1 uncultured Gammaproteobacteria bacterium
CCTTCGCGCGCCATTTTTTTGAGACTGTCCAACCATTGCTCCTTCCGGGAGGAAGCTACCATCTTCGTATGGTAGACCATCATGAGCCTGTGAACGCCGCCTATTTTGGGATGCGTCACGCACATGGGCAGTTCATGCGTACAGGCCGTTTAGTTGCAAGAACGACCTATGCCGTGGGTCGTCCTGAATACACCACCGAACTTTATACGGCTGGGCTAGAAGATTTTAATGGAAATCCTTCTGATGTTCAGGGCTTGATGAGTACCCTTGTTCACGAGCTGATTCACACGCGTGGCCGTGAAACCCAGGATTTTTCTTACTTCTTGCAGCGCGTCCAATCGAACGATCGTATCCCTTTTCCGTATACGGAGGCGTATCTCGCGGGAAATCGGGATCGGTCCGCTGTGTTGTGGGATGGGATGGCGGACGAGTATCGTTCGGAATTGATCGCCTGTTTTTTTCGTGTGCGCCTCATGCAGCCCGGGGAGTCTTTCGAAGACGTGGTCGTAGAGGCACTTCGGGACCGTTTCCAGAATATCTCTGTTGAAGGCGTGCGGGCGGATATTCGGGCGGTGCAGTCTTGGAACCCTGCCATCAACTGGCCGGAACTATTGAAACGGTATCATGGGATGAGCCGAGAATTCGCGAATCAATATCAGTCTGTTCTCCTCACGAAACGCTACATCACTCCTTTGCACGATGAAGGTCTGCAAGCAGTGCTCCAGCACACGATGCAGTCAACAGCTCAGACGGATCTTGAACGGCTGTTTACGCTTGGCTCGGAGGGACCGGGTGAGCGTCGAGCCTTACTGATCGCCCTTCGTGATTACCAACTCATCAAGATTCAGGAATTTGATCAACGCATTCAAAAAGTGAGCCATAAAGGGCACCAGCTCTTTCAGCAGTGGCAAGGCATTTTGGATGCCTTCCAGTACACACATATCCATCAGGCAAAGCAGACGGTTCGCGGAGTACGAGAAAATGCGGAAGAAAGTGACCAAGATAGCTTTTCAATTGGTATCCAGATTGCTCCGCAAGAGTTCAGTCGAAATTGGAATCGGCTTCCTGAAGCAGAACGTGATCAGTTGAGACCATTGTTTGAAGAGAGTGCGAGGTATGTTTTAGGAAATTTCCCTTTACCCGCAGAATATGCGACGCGTTTGCAGGCTTTGCCGGCGTATACTCCAAGAAGTGAATAACTTTCCCTATGTTGACCCTTCTTTTCTCTGCCGACTATCTGCTCTTGGGGGAGTTTGTGTTTGAAGGCGGAAAGCTGGTTCAATCTTCGCTCACGCGGGAAGGACAAGGATATTTGGGCCCCTTGGTTGAGCGCTGGCAAACGGAAGGGATCCAGATCCGGGAACAGATGGATGTGCAAGAAAACGGGTTACAGGTCCATGTCCTCGGAATGACACGAGTGCTTCTCACTTCTTCACAAGCCCAGGTCGCGTTCCATTGTTGGGGATCAGACGAGGGGCATATCCTCGTTCCGTTACCAGAACGCCTCATCCCATCGTGGGAGAAAATCTGTGGGCTTACGCTTGAGCCTGAAGAGCGGTTTGGCTGTCTGCAGGCCCTCCGCTATGCCCCGCATCAGTTGGCGCAAGCCTGGGATGAGACGATCGATCGGGTGATGCACAACCAGAAAATGCACCCAGCGACCTAAGAGAGGGTGGGAGTTCGTGGTTCGAACAAAAACAGGCTGCTCAGGCAGCCGGTTTTTGTTCATCTGTTGTGAGGCTATTTCTTTTTTGCTGTGACCTTCGTCAGTTCCATTGCTTCGTTCACAAGCTCTTCGAGGTAGGCGAGTCCTTGTTCCCAGAAGCGTGGGTCCTGCAGATTGATGCCAAATGGTTTCAGGAATTCTGCCGGTGTTTTTGATCCACCTGCGGTTAAGAGTTCCTGATATTTTTTTACAAAGGCAGGTCCTTCTTTGCGATATTGCGCGAAAAGCGAGAGGGTCAAAATTTCTCCGAAGGCGTACGAATACACATAGAATGGCGTGTGGATGAAGTGGCCAATGTATTCCCACCAATAGCCATAGTCTTCGCGCATTTTGACGGACGTCCCGAACATTTCACGCTGACGCACCAGCCAACGCGTATTAATCTCTTCGGTCGTGAGTTCGCCTTTGTCTTTGCCGAGCGCGTGTAAGTCTTGCTCAAAGCGATACATAGCCGTCTGGCGGAAGACCGTTGCGAAGGTTTCTTCGATCTTTTGCAAGTAGAGCGCGAGTTTTTCTTTCGGGTCGGTGATCTTTTCACGAAGCGCATCGAAGACAAGCATCTCGCCAAAGACGCTTGCTGTTTCCGCGAAGGTCAGCGGCATGTCGAAGTTCAGGTAGGTTTGTTTGCGAGCAAGACAGGCGTGCACCGCGTGACCGAGTTCGTGCGCGAGCGTCGATACATCTTTGATGCTCCCTTTGTAGTTCACGAGGACGTATGGGTGTAGATCCGTTGTGTTGAACATGCAGAAAGCGCCACCACGTTTGCCGGTGCGCACACCGGCATCAATCCAACCATTGTCGAAGAACTTCCGTGCTTCGTCTGCAAAAGAAGGAGAGAAGCGGTTGAAGGCGTCCAAAACGATCGTCTTGGCTTGGTCAAAGGTAAAACTCGTGTGCGTTTCTGGGAGGGGGGCGTAACGATCGTAGTCGCACAGTTCTGGGAGCTTCAACAACTTTTTCTTGAACGTGTAGTAACTCGCGACCATTGGGTAGTGCTTCGTAATGGCTTCACTCATCGCATCGACGGTTTTTTGATCCGTTTCGTTCGAGAGGTGTTGCGCTTCTTCCGAGCTCTTGTAGTTGCGGTAGCGGTCCAAGGTACGCTTGTGCTGGAGCAAGGTGTTCGTCATGAACGTCAAACGATGCGCTTGCTCCTTCAAGCCTTGTGTGAGGCTATCTGCAGCGGCCTTGCGTACTTTGCGATCGGCATCATTAATCCCGTGTAAGACTTCTTCTTGTGAAATGCCCGGCGCGTTTGTCTTGCCTGTGAGTGCAGGATATTTATAGCGTGATAATTCTTCGTCATGTAAACGTACAAAGGCACCAGCGCTGCTTACAGATAGATCGTTCAAGAGCTGTTCACGCGCTTCATCCAAACGATGTGGCTGATAGTCGCGAATGCGGGACAGATAGTGTGAGTAGTTAGCGAGCTCTTTGGCTTTGATAAGCTTGTCGAGCGTTGTGGTTGGGAGCGCGCCGAGTTCCAATTCAAAAAACAAAAAGCTGCGAGAAATTTCCAAGCTCTGCACATCGATCTTCTGCATGAACGCCCCGTTCTCTGGGCTGAGTGAGTCCGCAGAGTGGACCAAGGCAGCATAGATCTGAGGCTTGGCGTATTCTTCGATAAGGCGCTCGTAGGTACGGATGATCTTTTTGAGCTCAGCCGGCTTTTTGGCAAATGATGCGAGCTTTCCTTTGTGGGTTTTTTGGAAGCGTTCCGCTTGGGCTTTGCAGGTCTTGAGCGTGGTTTCAATCTTTGGATCTTGAATCGAGACAAACAAATCAGACAGGTTCCAAGCAGGAGGAGCGGACTTGGCTGGTTTCTTGGAAGGAGGAAGGGTCTTAGGTGGCATACGTGGAGGGGAGTGTAGAAGAGCGGGAGAAAAGATGCTAGATGGGTTTTATGTAGCAGAATTTTCTGCCAAAGAACGTTCAACCGCCTTAAACAGCTCTGTGTACTGCGGATAGGGAATATAGTTCATCACCTCAGATAATGGGACGAACAGTCGTTCTCGCATGACACCCTCATCTGGATCTGGTTGTCGCTCATCGATAGCGGTGACACGCGCGAGGAAGCGCAGCTGGTAGCACGTGAGAACCCCCTCTTCAAACACCTCTTGATACCCAATCATTTTGGGATCTGTGATGTGTACGTTTGTTTCTTCAAAGACTTCGCGAATGGCTGCCTGTTCGTAGGTTTCGCCAGGTTCTGGTTTTCCACCAGGAATGTTCCAAGGACGATCGGGGTGCTTCTGTAATAAAACGTTATTTTTCTCATCGAGACAGACAACGTAGGCTTGTTTGATGGGGGAGAGGCCTTCCCAAGAAGAGGCGGCGACAAAGGTGAAGGTTTCTTGTGACATGGGAAGAGTGTAGCAAGGATGGGATACCCGTAAAATTAGTGCACCCGGCCACCGAACGTTCGGTGGCCGGGCACGGGTGCGGGGAGTAACCCCTAGGAACCGGTGACGAAGCCGAGCAGCTTGCTCGCTCGATCGCACCAGCGGGCGCGGTCGCCCGGGTCACGCTCATCGACTAGCGACTGCATCTGCGCGGGCTCGCTGTCATACAGCTGCCCACGCAGCGAAGACGTCTTCAGGACTGCCTCCATGCGACGCCGCAGCTCCTTCATGGTCTGCTGCTCTGCCGTGAGCTGCTTGGGCTCCGGCGGCGGCGTGAAGCTGTGCGACTGCTGGGCGACGGGCGGCGTGAGCGGCTTGAGCGGCTTGGACGCCGGGTGACGCTTGTAGGCGTCGCGCTCGTGTGGAGGCAGGCTCTTCTGCTCCTTGCGGTACTCCGTCCAGGCGGTGTTGGCAGCTTGATTGCCTCGTCGATCGCGGGGGATCGACTCCCTTCGGATCCGTCCGTTGTCGTCGCGCGTCAGGCCGTCAGCCTTCCTCGGCGCTCTCCATTGCGTTGCAGTTCTCATCGCGAAAACACCTCCGCGTCAGAGAGTACAGATTGTTCTGTGCTCGTGCAACTAGGTCACGTTTAACCTCTCCAGTTCCTCTTGGATTCGAATCCATTCATGCTCGGCATGGGCAAGAATCGTTTCGACTTGATGCAGCTCTTTTTGGCGTTCTGGGGAATAGGCAGTTGGTTCTAGGAGGTACGCATCCAGGAGCTTTTGGCGCTTCTTTCCGGAGTCTTCTAATTGCTTATCGACGGTTTTTAAGAGGCGCTTCAGTTCCTGTGTTCGTTCATGGCGTTCACGTTTTTCTTGTTTGCGAGCTTCTTCGGCAAAGTCAGCGTCATTCAACGGGACCATCTCGCGGCGAGTATCGACCACATATTCGTCGTAGCTACGTGGATCAAAGCCTGCACGTCCATTTCGGACTTCGATCAAGCGCGTTGCGAGCGATTTTACGAAGGTACGCGCATGGCTTACGAAGAGCACCGTTCCTTTCCAACGCGTGAGCGCTTCGGCGAGCGCTTCCGTTGTTTCCATGTCCAAATGGTTGGTCGGTTCATCGAGTAATAAAATATCAGGGCGGCCCAAAAGGAGCCCGGCTAAACAGAGGCGCGACCGTTCACCTCCGCTCAATACGGAAATAGGTTTATCTAAATCATCCTCACGAAACAAAAAGTCGGAGGCGAGCTGGAGCAAGTCTTGGCGTACAACGGCCTGATCAGACGCGAACTCCAAATGCCGCATGACGGTGATGTTCGGATCTAGTGACTCGGTCACATGCTGGGCGTAGACGACCGCCTTCAAACGGTTGGCGAGGGTAAATGTTCCGCCTAACGCAGGAATTTGTTCAGACAGCGTTTTTAAAAGCGTTGATTTTCCTTGCCCGTTTTCACCTACGATCGCTATTCGTTCGCCGCGTTGGATCTCAAACGTAATCCCTGAAGCGACAGGCGTCTCTCCGTAGCCGATTACGAGTTCATGTGTGCGGAGCGCAAAACTTTTACGGAACTCGACTTGCGGAATACGTAAGCGAATGGTTGGGAGTGGGGGATCAATGTCGACGGTATTCAATTTATTCAGCAACTTCATTTTCGACTGCGCCTGGGTCGCTTTGGACGCCTTCGCCCGGAAACGAGTAATAAATTCTTCCAAGTGCGCACGTTGTTCCTCGATGTTTTTGTTGAAGCGGATACGCATCAAATCACTTTCTTCTTTATAGCGTTGATAGGTATCAACGTCACCCGGAAAGGTTGTGGCTTTGCCGCGTTCGAGCTCGACTGTGCGGTCACAGACATTTTTTAAAAAAGTACGATCGTGGGAAATGATCAAACAGGCATGACGAAATTCCTGGAGCCAGGCTTCGAGCAAAAACTGCGTTTGCAGGTCGAGGTGGTTGGTAGGCTCGTCGAGTAAGAGGAGTGCTGGATCTTGCAAAGCGAGCAGCGTGAGCAAGATGCGCATGCGATAGCCTCCGGAGAGATCGTTACAATGCTTGGCAAGATGCTCTTTTTTCAATCCAAAACGGGAAGCTTCCTTGGCGCATGACCAAGCCGGCTTCCCGCTTTTTTCCTCTAAATAGGTTTCTACGCGCACACCCTCTGGAAACTCCGCGTGTTGTTCGAGGTAGCCGATAGAACAGCCGTCAAAGAACAGGACCTCGCCTTGGTCTGCTTTTTCCTTGTTGGCGATGATCCGCATCAGCGTTGATTTTCCAGCACCATTGCGGCCGATGAGGCCGATCTTTTGCCCATCGGCAATTGTAAGCGCGACTCCGTCTAAGACATGTTGGAGGCCATAGGACTTGGTAAGCCCCTGAATCTGGAGAAGCGTCATGCTGCCCCGGATTCTGCCTTATTTACGCTATTTTTGCCAGTCTTTCTTTGTT
>CAZRDS010000068.1:0-6285 GCA_964598895.1 uncultured Gammaproteobacteria bacterium
GTTCAGCGCTTGAAAGATACCTTGTACCGTGAAGGTGCGAACGTCGTGCACTACGCCATGATGGATGTGCACGCCGGTGGTCACGCCCGTCAGGAAGACCTGATCGAGGTGCACCAGATGATCAAGCCAAAATACTTGATCCCAATTGAAGCCAACTACTCGATGCTGTGTGAACACGCCAACGCCGCCGTTCGCGGAGGCTTCCCACGTGAAAAAATTCTGATCGCCGACAACGGCCAACTCATGGAATTCGATCACACTGGAACCGGCATGTTGACCAACAAAAAAATCCCAAGCGACTACGTGTTCGTAGATGGTCTCGGCGTTGGAAACACCAATGAGATCGTGCTGCGTGACCGTCGCCAATTGGCGCAAGACGGGGTTGTCCTCGTTGTCGCGGTGATTGATTCGCGCACAGGTGAGCCACAGGCCCTTCCGGATATCATCTCGCGTGGCTTCGTCTACATGAAGGAACACCAAGAACTGATTACGCATGCTCGCAACAAGGTTGCTTCGATTTTGCGCGACATGGATCCACGTTCTCGCACCCAAACCAACTACTTAAAAGACAAATTACGTGATGACCTCGGCCAATTCTTGTTCGTCAAAACAGAACAGCGTCCGATGATCATTCCTGTGATTATTGAGGTCTAGCAAAAACAAAGAATTTAGAATTCGGATTGTTTCAGAAGACGTATTCCTCTCCGGGGTACGCCTGCGCTTTTGCTAAAGCTCCGGCTCAGTGTGCTGGCGCCGTCGCTTGCACAAGCCCCCTTCGAGGAACACGTCTTCTGAAAAATCCTCGTACTCAGAAACAGAAGCGGAAGCAGAAATAGACTCCTCATTGTTATTGTATATGTCTTCAGACTTATCTAAGTCCTCTCTTAAGGTTACCAACAAACAAGTCCTCGCCGTCTATTGGAAGCATCTCAAACGTCACCCACTCACTTGGATCGGTCTACTCTTGGTCGTCGCTATCGCAAAGGGAGCGGACATCTTTATTCCGCTCATCGATAAACGCCTGATCGATGCCGCCGCAACCAGTCTTACGCTCCCTGGAAGACCGCTCGACCTCCTCTGGCAAACGCTGGTTCTCATTATTGGAATCCGCGTTATCGGGTGGGCGTTCTGGCGAACCTCGGGCTTCATTGCCGTGTGGGTGATCAGCAAAACGAGCATGGATTTGCTCGTGACCGGATTCAACGGCGTCCTGAAACATTCCTACGAATTTTTCACAAGTAACTTCGCCGGTTCACTCCTGCGAAAAATCCAACGCCTTGAAACAAGCTTTGGGACGATCACAGAAACGCTTCTCTGGAATTTATTCCCTTCCACCATCCTGTTGATTGGGATCTTCATTGTCTTGGCCCGCTCCTATCCCCTCTTCGGAGCATTCATGGGAGCATGGTGCGTGCTCGTGATTACAGAAAGCTTCTTGTTCCTTCGTTGGAAGTTGCCGCTTGACGCAGTCCGCGCAGAAAAAGATACCCATCAAACAGGTGTGCTCTCTGATGCGGTCACAAATGCGCTCAACATCCTCCAATTCAACGGCCAAGAACGAGAAAAGAAAGCCTTCTACGACGTCACACGAGATACGCTCCGCGCCTGGATTCGTTCCTGGCGTGCGAGTGAAATCAACCAAAGCATCCAAAGCATCGCGAACATCATCCTTGAAGCGGGTTTGATCGCCCTCGCCATTTACAAATGGCAGTCGGGTGAACTCACGATCGGTGATTTTGCGCTCCTCCAAGGCTACGGCTACACCCTCACAAGCCAACTGCATGACACCGGCCGTACGCTTCGAAGCTTGTTCGAAGCCATCGCCGATGCCAAAGAAATGGTCGCGGTTCTCCATCAACCAGTCGAAATTACTGATACTCCAAATGCAAAGAAACTGGCCTTGAAACACGGAGAAATCAGCTTCAACCAGGTTGGCTTCAAATACCACTCCCAAAGTTCTGGCGTCCAGGACCTGTCACTTGCCATTCGTGGCGGTGAGAAGGTTGCGCTCGTCGGACCATCGGGTGCGGGTAAATCTACGCTTACAAAACTTCTCTTCCGTTTCTACGATATTACGAAAGGGTCGATCACGATTGACGGACAAGATATTCGCGAAATCACCCAGGACAGCTTGCGCCAGGCCATTTCGCTCGTTCCACAGGAACCCATCTTGTTTCATCGGACGATTCTGCAGAATATTCAGTACGGACGACCAGAAGCTACAAAAGAGGAAGTGATCAGCGCCGCCAAAAAAGCGCGTTGCCATGAATTTATCTCACGCCTCCCAGACGGATACGAAACGTACGTGGGTGAACGCGGCATCAAACTCTCCGGCGGAGAGCGCCAGCGAGTCGCCATCGCACGTGCCATCTTAAAAAACGCATGCTTGTTCTCGATGAAGCCACCTCGAGCCTCGACTCTGAGTCTGAAGCTCTGATCCAAGAAGCGCTGACGGAACTCATGAAGGGCAAAACCACGATCGTCATCGCCCATCGCTTGTCTACGGTGATGCAGATGGACCGGATCCTTGTTTTGGACGGCGGAAAAGTGGTCGATGAAGGAACCCATGCAGACCTCATCGAACGCGACGGACTCTACCAATCGCTCTGGAATATCCAGGCGGGAGGGTTCAAACCGGCAGAACTCGCGTAACAATCATCCGAAAAAAACACTCAACCCCAGCCTTTGCGCTGGGGTTGTGCTATTCTAGCTGTGTTCTCTCCTTTTATTTTATGCCCACGCCCCTTCCACTTCCCTTAAAAGAATTGCGCCAAGCCGTAAAAGAACTTGAAGCGAGTCTTCTCCAACTCAAGCGCGTCGTCGCCAAAGAAGAAGACACTCGTGAGAAACAAAAGATTCAATCTAAGCTGAAAAAATCTTCCTAATCTTATGGCTCCGCGAAAAATGCCTTCTCTTGAAGTGGGTGCACGAACGAGTGGTGAGCAGCCGGTCTACCAAGCTCCTGCTGAGCTAACCCCTGCTGCAAAACCTCGGGTAAAACGCGAACGAGCGAAGAAGGGTGAAACTCCAAAAAAGACGGAAGGGGCAAAACGAGTGAAAGCCGAAGCGCCTACACCAGAACCAGCCGCCGGAGAAAAAATGATGACAGCCAAGGAAATGCAGGATGCCGTACGAGAAGGAGTGAAGGAAGCGATGCGTGAAGCACGTCCCCTTTTGCGAGAAGTGGAACCGCTTGTTCAACGCGCAGAGGTTCTCCAGGTTCAAGTGGCTGCCCCAGAAGTTGCAGAAGCGACTGCAAAGGTTGCTCGGGCAAAACAGAGTTTTTTTGCCAAATACCATGCTATGTTCGGCTTCATGGCTGCCCTTGGTGTTGGCGCATTTGGTGGACCTGGGATTACGGATGTCCACCAAAAACCAGAAACCCAGCAGGAATCGCAAATGGAGCGCATTCACGTCGTCATGCCAGACATTCTACGGGCCCTTCACACTGCCCTGCCAAGCGACCAAGCTGGATTTGATGCTCTTATCGCACGACACCTCACCGCTCGAGTAAACCAACACGGTGATCGTGGGGGCGAGAAGCATGCCAAAGACCTACTGGTGGTAAAAAATGAAATTGCTGAGACTCTCCGCACCTCCGCAGCCCAAGGAGACTTTGCGTTCGCCGCTCGCGTATTGCCATTCGTGGGGGAACAAACAGGGCTCACCTATATCGAACTCTGCACCCTCGGCCACCAGCCTCAGGCAGCGATCCAACACTTCACGGATATCGTTCATGCAAACCAGAACCCAACGGCTCGGCACAGAGCGCTCGCGGATACGTTAGACGATATGGCAGAGGTACGGGGTGAATCCGCTGCGAGCGACCCTTACGTGAGCTTCATGCGGACCATCGTGGCCCAGATGCAACAAACCGAAGGCGCTTCAACAGTCGGAAGACAGGCGATGCACGCGCTAGGAGCAGAGCTGGAAGCAGGCCTCCACCAACAAGAACGTGACGCCTACGCCTGGCAACGGCGAGAAGAATCGGACGAACACCCTGTCGATCACTTGGAATCCATTAAAGACGAGCTCGAACGGATTCATCAAGCAGAAGCCATACTCGGAACAAATCCCGTGATTTCCCTCTCAAGAATAAACGCAGATATCGCTCGCGCAGAAGCTGAGGAAGAAGAAAACCCCTAGAGCCCTAGCTGTTTTTCGGCGCGTTCGTTACGCTAGTCTTCACTATGCAAGACCTCCTCGTTTCAGGCGTCCAGCCGACCAACAATCTCCACATCGGAAACTATATTGGCGCCCTGAAACAGTGGCTCACACTTCAACACCAGCACCACTGTTTGTTTATGGTGGTGGACTTGCATGCGATCACGGTTCCACAGGATCCAAAAAAACTCCGGGCGAATATCTTGGATATTGTTGCGACCTATCTCGCCCTTGGTCTTGATCCAAAAAAGTGTTCGTTGTTTATCCAAAGCGAAGTTCCAGAACATACCGAACTCGCGTGGCTCCTCATGACCATCGCCAAGATGGGTGAACTCGAACGCATGACCCAGTTCAAAGATAAGTCTGCGAAGCAAGGTGAATCGACGAGCCTTGGGCTCTTTGGCTACCCCGTGCTGATGGCAGCTGACATCTTGCTCTACAACGCGAGTGCCGTTCCGGTTGGCGAAGATCAGGTGCAACATCTTGAACTCACACGCGATCTTGGTCAGCGTTTCAACAGCACCTTCGGCGAAACCTTTACGATTCCACGCGCGCTCGTTCAAGCCCAAGGCGCCCGCATCATGGCACTCGATGAACCAACCAAGAAGATGAGTAAGAGCACAGATTCGATGTACAACTACATCGCGCTTTCCGATGAACCAGACGTGATTCAAAAGAAGATCATGAAAGCGGTCACGGATACCGAAGGGATCGTGAAGTACGATATGGAAAACAAGCCAGCGATCACGAACCTGCTTACAATCTTCCACCACATGACAGGTGAAACGATCCCAACGATCGAAGCGCGCTACGTTGGACAAGGGTACGGAGCCTTCAAAAAAGACTTGGCCGAAGCAACAATTGCGCACCTCTCCCCTATTCAAGCGCGCTTGAAGACCTTTCAGAATGATCCAACTGAGTTGATGAAAATACTAGACACGGCGCGCGATCATGCGCGGTCGATTGCGAGTGAAACGATGAAGACGGTACGGAACAGAATGGGTATTGGACGATAGAACGAATAGTTATTCTTCCACCTATGTTTGAAGGGGTCGAATCCGTTCCACATCAAGAGTCAAAAAAACGCATAGACCGCGTCCAGCTTCAAACGGGCACTGTGGAAATCCACCGCACGGGCAAGATCATTCAGCATCTTGGAAAGCCGTACGAGCAAATCACCGCATTACACATTCAAGGACCAAAAGGGAGCGTGAATGTGTTTGATCTATTCGACCATCCAAATGAACCTCGACCAGAGGTCCTGCTTCGAAGACAACGTGAATCTCGCTGTGCGACAGATAAGAAAACGTATATCACAGCCAACTGGATCGAGAGCGAATTGGACCTTGTAGCAATTCTGCATGAAATTGGGCATGTAAAACAACTCAGGGATCCTAAATTCGTAGAGGCGAATGAGCTTGAAAAAATAAGTCGGAAAATGAGCACAGACCACTTTTGGCAAAAAATAGAACCGATCGTTCATCGCATCCTTCAAGCACATCCCGAACAAGCTTCCGCTCTAAACCTAGAT
The DNA here is from genome assembly GCA_964598895.1 of uncultured Gammaproteobacteria bacterium. GTDB lineage: Bacteria > Patescibacteriota > Patescibacteriia > 2-12-FULL-60-25 > 2-12-FULL-60-25 > JAGOTP01. The sequence continues at coordinate 5,696 of CAZRDS010000068.1, forward strand.
GAAGCAACTCAAAAACTCCTTGATGAGTATAAACAACTCCAGTATCCGTCTTTTCGACAAGATGAAATCATGGAACTGCAACAGGGGCTAGACTACGGCGATGAATATAAGCGCCTTGAAGCAGAATATGACGCCCTATTGGAACGAGAATTACCAAACCCAGAACGAGAAATGGAGTTACGTGCCGCTCTCAAGCCATTTTTTCAGCGTATACAAGCGTTAATCTATCTTCCTGAAAATGACATGGAGCGGGATGCGACACGTCGCGCATTTCGCTGGATGCGTGAAATCAGGGAACGCACCGGTGTCGACCTGTTTGTTGAGCTACGGCTCAAGAATAGCCAACGCATCACGCCAGAAGAGGGGGTTAAAGCAGACGAAGAACGAGCCGTTTCTGCTATCCAAGAACTGGCTGATGCGCTGTGCACATACACAAGTCGCTCGAAAATAAAGGAAGGGATGAATTAATACAGTGTGCGAGTGCGACGATGAAAGACCGTGAAAGAGAATGGGGATTGGAAGATAGGTAATAACTAAGGACATGTTCGAATTTGGGTTGAGATCAGAGGAAAAGATGCGGGACACATAGA
>CAZRDS010000069.1:0-1228 GCA_964598895.1 uncultured Gammaproteobacteria bacterium
AGGCGGGTTTGCTAAACCTGTAGGGGGCCAAAAGCCCCGCGAGAGTTCGAATCTCTCCCTCTCCGCCACCAAAAACACTCGTCCCCACGAGTGTTTTTTGTATTCTTCTTTTTAAAAAAAACGTAGTTTCTTTTTATTTCGGGGTTTGTTACCTTTGCCTCGGCCCTCAATCAAAGGGTTCAACGTGCGCTGGGAGGCGCCACCATCATGAAGCTTCGCGGGAAAGAGTTCGGCAACGTGTTCTGCGCCGCTGGGGCGCGCAACTTCTTCGGGATCAAGGCGGACGCCTATTGGTTCCACCGGCTGCTCGGGGCCTTCAGCTGGCTCGTTGCGCTCTTCGTGAGTCGACCGTGGGGTCTGAACTACGAAGACTCGACGTTCGTTTCGAAGACGACTACGGCTTCCCGGCGTGAGGGTAACATGCCGCTCGTGCCGGGGACGGTCCTGCCGCGGGACCGGTTCCCGCGCTGCATCAAGATCAACTTCTTGGGCGCGTACGCGCTCAACAAGGTCGGGCTGAGTGGCCCGGGTGCCCACTGGCTCTTCGACCAGGGGATCTGGCAGCAGCGCGCTGAGCCCTTCGTTATTTCCTTCATGGCCGTTTCGGCGGATATGGAGGGTCGTCTGGATGAGCTCCGTGTGTTCACGCTCAGGCTCTTCACGGAGTTCGAACGCAACGAGGGCTTTCGGTCGCGGGTGGCGGTCGAGGTGAACCTCAGCTGTCCGAACGTGGGGTTCGACCAATCACATCTGGTCGAAGAGGCACGTGAGATGAGCAAGTGTCTGCAGGCGCTTAGGGTCCCGTTTGGTTTCAAGCTGAGCGTGGATACTGAACCTGCGGTCGCTGCTCAAATCGCCGTATTCTGCGATTTTCTGACGGCAACGAACACGGTCGCTTTCGGCAAGCTGCCGGACAAGATCGACTGGGTGAAGCTCTTCGGGAGCACCCAGTCTCCGCTCGCGAACGTGGGCGCGCCCGGTGGCGGTGGTCTGTCTGGCCGTCCGCTCCTGCCACTCGTCCTCGAGTGGATCCGTGCAGTCCGCGCACTCGGGGTGAAGACCCCGATCATCGGTGGGGGAGGAATCCTCTCGTCGCAAGATGCGCTCGACGTTCTCGCACTCGTAGTTGTTGAGCAGCCGGGCCGTCGCGCGTTGCGCGGCGGCGACGAGGTGCGGGTGGCAGTGGCCGACGCTCGTGACGAGCATGCCGCAGGTCCAGTCGAGGTAG
>CAZRDS010000069.1:1238-6239 GCA_964598895.1 uncultured Gammaproteobacteria bacterium
CGCGCGAAGAAGGCCGGCTGCGACCAGGTGCTCATGCGCTCGACGTTCTCGCAGCTGGAGCATCTGCCGTGTTCATCGGCTGCGTGTCGATGTTCCGTCCATGGCGTGTCGCGAAGATCATCCGCACGGTCAATGAGGCCTGTCGTGGTTGACTCGATCTGGGTGCCGGGGCGCATGAACGCGCACTGCCACCTGCGTGACAACGAGGTGGCTGACCAGGAACTGCTGCCCGTCGTCGCGCCGATCCAGGCGGCGAACTTCGACTGGTGCGTCGGCATGCCGAACACCACCAAGCCGATCCTGACGGGGGAGGATGCGCTGCGCTACCTGGAGCGCATCAATCGCCATGCCCCCAACCTCGGGGTTATTCCTGTGAACTACCTGACCGTGGACACCACACGGCAGATGGTGCGGGAGGCCGCACACGCAGGGGTGATGGCCTTCAAGCTCTACGTAGGTGGAGCAACGACGAACTCGGCCCACGGTGTTCCCGTCACACGGCTGAACGAGCTCGATGATCGTCTCGACGAGATGGACGGTCAGGGTCTTCGTCTCTGCATCCACGCGGAAGATCCGCGTGAGTCATCGTTCCGTGCTCGTGAGAGCGTGTTCCTGCCGCTCTTTCGGCGCCTGGTTGAACGACATCCGTGTCTCCTGATCGTGTTTGAGCACATCTCGAGTGCCGACGCGATCGAGGTCTGCAGGCACTACCCCAACGTCTGGATGGGGGTGACGCCTCACCACCTCTGGCTCACCGAGGACGACGCGCTCGGTATCGCAGACTACCTCTGCATGCCGGTCATCAAAACACCTCGCGACCGTGAAGCTCTGCGCACGCTCTTCGCGAGCGGGCATCCACGCGTGCTCATCGGGCTCGATGATGCCCCGCACACCATCGCGCGCAAGCGGAATCTTCTCCCTGGCCAAAAGCCACCGTCGGGTATCTGGTGTGCGGAAGCGGGGCTGTCTGTCTACGCCGCTGTCTTGGAGGAGCGGAACGCCCTCCAACACCTCCCGGATCTCGTCTGGGGGAATGCCGCCAGACTCTACGATCTGCCCCCTCCGAGTCGTCCCGTGCACTTCGTGCGGAAGCCCGTCACGATCCGGGTCGAAGAGGACCCTTCTCGCCCCCAGCCCTTTCTCGCGGGCCAGACGCTCGACTGGAGTATCGAGCCATAGCCCGCCGTGCTTAGACCGTTCGTGAACGTATGGAAAAGGACCGCATTCTTGCCTTCCTTTGCGTCGTTCGCAAGCGGTCCTTTTCTTTACTCCTGTTGCTGGGAAGGAGCGATTCGCTTGACGACTCGGGGGAAAACCGTATAATCTATTAGAACACTCTACTATATTATTACCTCGCTTATGGCAACCAAAACACCTGCAAAAGCCGCCGCCAAGAAGTCGCGCTATACCTTGAACAAGGTGGCTGCTACGATCAAGCGCCTGCGTACCGAGAAGGACTTGACCCGCGACGAGCTCGCACGTGAAGCCAAAGTGAACTACAACACGATCATCAAGTTGGAATCAGGAGCTAATAAAAATCCAACCGCCAAAACATTGATTGGTCTTTCCGGGGTGTTTGAATGCACGATTGACGATCTCTTGTCCTAACAAGGAAAAACCGGTGTGCTAAGATGAACCCGTAAGAACGGGTTCATCTTCGTTTTAAGGCAGTCTATCCATCTCTTCTATGACACTTACCGTCGGCCAAAAAGCTCCCGCCTTCGCCTTGCACGATCAAGCAGGAACTAAGCATACCCTTTCGGACTACGCGGGTTCGTGGGTCTTACTGTATTTCTATCCGAAGGACGATACACCGGGCTGTACCAAAGAGGCCTGCTCATTTCGCGATAATCTCCCGAAGTTTAAAAAGATGGATGCGAAGGTGTTTGGGATCAGCGTGGATTCCGTGAAGAGTCACGCGAAGTTCGCGGAGAAATATGAATTGCCATTCACCTTGCTCGCGGATGAAGACAAAAAAATGGTTGAGGCGTATGGAGTGTGGGGGATGAAGAAATTCATGGGTCGAGAATACATGGGGACGATGCGCATGAGTTTTCTGATTGATCCAAAAGGCAAAATTGCAAAGATCTACGAGACGGTGAAGCCAGAATTGCATGCAGATGAAGTGCTCGCAGATTTGAAGGTATTACAAGGATAGTAAGTAGTGAAGAGAATAAAATACACGGTGGCATGAGCCACCGTGTATTTTATTCTCTATGTTCTTTTAGAGAGGAAGTACATCGCTCACGAGGCGGATCGAGGATTGGAGTCCTGTCCGATCGTAATCGCTTGCGCTGTTCACGTCTGCGCCGAAGTTGTAATCGGTGTAGAAGGTGTCAGCGATATCGTCGATGTTGCGATTCCAGCTGGAGCCGTAGAGTGCTTGTGCAGCAGCTTCGGTTTTGACCCAGCGCAAGGTGCGGTTGTTTGAGAGGGCGTAGACTTTTGGATCAGTTGAGAATTTAACCATTTTTACTCCAGGTTTGTAGGTGGCGTTTGCTCCGAGCGGAACGCTTGCAAGAGCACTCGCGCTGACCACACGCACGCCGTCAAAGTTGCTGTACCAGGTGAAGAAGACGCGATCATTAGGGAAGGCATGACGACGACCATCGGCGCCAATGTAGTAGACCGCGCTGTCTGCCTGCGTGAAGCGGTTTCCATCGTCTGGAAGTTTGACTAAGGCGTTGATGCTGATTCCCTGTGTGCTCAAGTTATTCAAGCGATTCGTCAATTCGGCGGTCGCAACAGGTGTTGCGGGGGTGTACGTCCCAATGGGGAATGTTGGAAGTGTTGGGGTGATGATGGTAGCTGCGGCAATTCCGAAGGTGAAGCTCCGACCAACGAATGCCCCGGAAGCATCGAAGGCTTCGATGTAGGCCGTGTAGGTACCAGCGGTTGTTGGGCGACCGCTCAATGTTCCATCCGTTCCCAGTGTGAGACCGGGAGGAAGGGTGCCGCTCGCAAAGTTCCAGTGGTATGGAGCTGTGCCGCCAGTTGCGTTCAATGTTGTGCTGTAGCTTGTTCCAACGGTTCCGGCAGGGACAGAGGTTGTGCTGATGGAAACACTAGCTGGGCTTACTGGTGGAAGGGTGATTGAGCCGATCGGAGGAGTGATGATGGCACGAGCCGCAATCACGACGGTAAATGTCTTGGTAATGGAGGCATCGCCTGCTTCGAGGAGTTTTACACCAAAGGTGTAAGTTCCAGCAGTGGTAGGTGTGCCACGTAATTGCCCTGTGCTGTCGCCAGCTGTTGTGAGAGAGAGGCCGGGAGGAAGAACTGTGTCGACCAACACACTCCAACGATAGGGGGTTGAACCACCAGAGGCTAATAGGTCGACGCTGTAGGCGGATCCTACGCGTGCGCTAGGTAAGCTCGCGTCGTTATAAATCACCATCGAGGTGACGGGAGTGACTGGCGCTGCATCAACCGTAAGGTAAAAGCGCTTATCGCTTGTTACGCCATTTGTATCTTTTGCGCGGACCGTGAAGGTATGAGCGAGAGCGTACGAAGGGGTGCCACTAATGACGCCTGTAACGGCATTCAGCGTCATTCCAACTGGGAGCATGCCATCGCGAATGGACCACTCGTAGCCTGGCGTTCCACCGAGCACAGAGAGTGATTGCGTATAGGCGGCGCCAACACGTGCATTGGGAAGCGTATCAGTCGTCGTGATCTCCATAGGGTCGATGACCATGGTGACGTCTTCAGAGGGGGCGTCAGCGGTCCCGCCACCATCACGACGATAGGTGGAAAGGTGGAACGTGAATGTCCCAGGAAGGGTTGGATTCCCTTCTACCTTGTAGTTTGATCCATCCACGCTCATGATGCCGGCGATCCCAGGTGGTAAGTCACCCGTGCGCGTCCAGTCGTAGGCGTGGGTGATGCTGCTTCGAATCTCTTGTGCGTAGTGAACGCCAACACGTCCATGCGGCATGGAGGTTGGTGTAAGATAGACGCGTGCTTGCGCAGGGCTTGTGAGCAAGCCAAAGCTACTCAAGACAACCCCGAAGGTTGTGAGCGCCGTTAGTTTTTTCTTAAGCGAGGGGGAGAAGATCATAGGTAGGATGAGAGTTAGGTTACGGAGTAGTAGACGCACATAGAGAGAAACTCTTACGGCAAAAAGTACTATTTTGGCTCTAATAAGAGAAATTTTTTAAATAACACAGATGGGTTATACTGGAGACATGAAATCGCTCATTCGGCTCTTATGTGTCACAGGAATGGTTGCCTTTGCCCTGTCTGGGCTTCCTCATATGGTACAGGCGAAAGCCCTAAGCCGCCATTCAGCAATAGTCGTAAAAAAGAAGCCTGTGCTCACGGTCACAAAAAAATCAGTTGTAAAAACACACAAAGAATCAGTTCTGGCGAGTGACGCACGCTTTCTGTTTGAAAAAAAGAAAGATGGATATGCCGTGACCCTCAATCTTACAAAAGGGATTCAGATGCGGGTGACGACCGGTCATGATTCCATTCGTGCCACCGAAGAGTGTCGCTATCCGAAATATTGTAAAGCGGAAGCGCAGGCAGAAGCATTTTCCAGTTTCACGAAACGTCTTTCGGACGCGAAGCTCGTGATGAACGGCGGCTATTTTGATGCCTACTCACAGAAACTAGATGAGAAGAACTATCATACCGTCTCGAGCGATCTTGTCATAAATGGCGAGATGAAATCGATGTATGGATGGGACAAAGCTTGGGGCGATGGGGGAATGATCGCACAAAAGAAAGATGGCAGCTTTGCTTTTTATTACCCGATTCGAAACTGGGTTGCGGAGGCGGACACGATTCAAACAGCCGTCTCAAACTATCCCTTGGTCTTGCTGAACGGGGTTGTGAAGACAAAATCAGATATGGTGGTTTCGGACCCGAATGATCGAAAGTTCTGGATCAGCGGTCGACGCGGTGGGCTCGGATTGTCGGCGGACGGATCGAAACTTGTGTATGTCAGTATTGTAGGAACGGTAGAGGATTTAGGCGCAGCCCTCTTGAAGGCGGGTG
>CAZRDS010000070.1:0-6216 GCA_964598895.1 uncultured Gammaproteobacteria bacterium
ATAACATATTATCATTTTTTTCTTTTTTTGTCAATCTAATTGCCTTTCTAGTAAGGTATCTCTTATGCAACGACTTACTCTCACTCCCAGAGCTATTTTAATTGACGTCATTCCGCCTGACATGACAAAGACCGTTGCGGAACGGCGCTTAACTGAACTCGATGCCCTCACCAAAACGTACGGTGGAATTGTGGTCGTCAAAACTATTCAAAAGCGTGCCACTCCAAACTATCGTACCTATATCGGCCCAGGAAAAATTGAAGAGCTCATCCAAACAGCAAAAGACGAGAAGTGCGAACTGATCATCGTGAACAACCTACTCAAGCCCAAGCAGATGTTTGAGTTGGGAGAAATTCTGCGCAAAGAAAAACTGCGCGCCTGGGACCGGGTCGACCTCATCCTCAAGATCTTCGACAAACACGCGAAGACCGCCGAAGCCAAACTCCAAATTAAACTCGCTGCCATTCGTCACATGGGTCCGCGTATCTTCGGTATGGGCATGGAACTCATGCAGCAGTCCGGAGGGATCGGTGGACGTGGTGGCCAGGGAGAAACGAACACCGAGATCATGAAGCGTCACTTGGCGACACAGGAAGATCACATTAAAAAGGAACTCGCCAAACTCGCCATTGGACGTGCCGGAACGCGTACTCGTCGTGATCGTCTTGGTCTCAAAACAGTGTCGATCGTTGGCTATACCAACGCAGGGAAATCCTCGCTCTTAAACGCCCTCACCCGCAAAGGTGCCTATGTTGCGAACCAATTGTTCGCAACACTCGACACGCGTGTCGGCAAACTTTGGATTGCAAAAGAACCCGACGCAAACACCGGAAAACCCCAAGGGGAAGAAGTGCTCTTATCCGATACTATTGGCTTCATTCAAGATCTGCCTCCGCAACTCATCCAAGCCTTCCGCTCGACCCTCGACGAAACGATCGACGCTGACCTCATTCTGCACGTGATCGACGTGAGTGATCCCTACCGCGAAGCCAAGATCAAAGAAGTTGAAACGATTCTCGATGGACTTGGCGTGCACAATACCCCCAAGATCTATGCCTTCAACAAGGTTGACTTGATGAAGAAGGTTCCCGAAAAAACTCTTACGAAAAAATATGCCGCTTACTCGCCCTGTTTTGTATCAGCAGGAACAAGAGCTGGGCTAGAAACACTCATCCACCAACTACAGGCAAGGCTTGACGAAGCTTCCAAAGAAGATCTAAGTTAGCCCGTCCTGCACAGAGGAGTGCGGGCGCTAGGAGGGCACAAGCCATGAGTCGTCATGCAGGTGATCGTCAAAGGGATTCAGGGATTCCTCGAGGCTCGCTGAGCGAGCAAGAGGCACTGAAGGCGCTCGGAGCGAAGAAGGAGCATGTGCCGCTATGGCTCATCGCCCTGATCGTGAGCGCTGCCGGCGCCTTGGCGATGTACATCGGCCTCCACCACTGAGAGGAATGCCCCGGACAGGACGCAAGGACAAGAGGGTCCGTGCGAGCACTCCTGTCCGGGCGCAACTTATTTTAGATACAACCTTGGGTTTTTCGCTTTTTTTGCCAAGCCCGAGGAGAGGCTTTACCCTAAGAACATGTCCCCGTCTTTGCTCAAAGAATTACAGGCGCAAAATCCTCTCTTGGTCGGGGCGATTACGGATTTGTGTAAAGCCGTCGCGAAAGAAAAAGCACATCACGAACACAAAACACCACCCGCCGCATTCTTGGTCGGTGGCTACGTACGTGATCTTTTGATTCAACAAACACCAAAAGATGCTGACATCGAAGTCTTCGGAATTGAGCCAACACGTCTCCAAACAATTCTTGAAGAACTATTCCCTCACCAGATCCATGACGTAGGCCGCGCCTTTGGAATTCTGAAAGTTCATCTTTCACACGGTATTGAGTTCGATGTTGCGATTCCACGCACCGAATCGAAAATTGCGGCTGGCCACAAAGGCTTTGCCGTAAATACCAACCCGTACCTCTCTCAAGCAGAAGCAGCGCGCCGCCGTGATTTCACGGTCAACGCTATTTCTTTGAATCCACTCACGGGTGAAGTCATCGATCCCTGGAACGGGCAAGTCGACCTCAAGAACCATGTGTTGCGTGTCGTAGATCCTCAGACATTTGTTGAAGATCCACTTCGGGTCTATCGTGCCATACAATTCATCGCCCGATTGGAGTTTACCCTCGATCCAACCTCCCGTTTGCTCATGGAACAGATGGTGAAAGATGGACACTTAAAGGAGCTCTCTCCGGAACGAATCACTGATGAGTGGGCAAAACTATTACTGCTTGCCAACAAGCCTTCCGTTGGCTTTGAGCTCATGCGCGAACTTGGCATTATCAAAAATGATTATCCCGAACTTCAAGCACTGATCGGAACACAACAAGAACCGGAATGGCACCCAGAAGGAGACGTCTGGATTCACACCATGCTCGTGACCGACCAAGCGGCCAAAATCATCCGCCGTGAAGAACAGGCGGAGTTCACCCGCGAAGAAAAGCTTCAAACTATTTTTGGCGCGCTCTGCCATGACCTTGGCAAACCTCCTACGACCTTCCGCGTAGAAAAAAAAGGTGTTTTGCGTTGGACTTCTCCGGGCCATCAAGAGGCAGGTGAAGCTCCAACATTAGCGCTATGTGCTCGTCTGCGATTTTCCGAATCCGTCGTCCACGCGGCCCGCATGATCACGCTTCACCACCTTCGGCCAAGCGAGTACTATCTCAAAAAAGAAAAGGGTGAACTCACAGACACGAGCTATGCCAACGCCGTCCGCACGCTCTTAAAAAAAACGAAGCCTCTGCGCTGGCAGGTCTTGCATGCCTCCGCCGAAGCCGATTTCCGTGGGCGTGGATTTGCAGATGCCGATACACGTGACTATCCCTATGGTGAGCTCTTCAAAGAAACTATTCTTCGCGAGAAGTTAGATGAGGAGGCGTTGCATCCGCTTGTGATGGGCCACGAATTAATCGAACTCTTTCAGCTTGAACCTGGGCCCTACATTGGCGACCTGATGCGTACCGTAGAACATGCACGCGATCAAGGAACGATTACGACAAAAGAGGAAGCGTTATTACTTGTTGAAGATCTCATTAAGAATCGCGGACATCAGCAATCCTAAAGGACCGATAACGAAGCAGGCTCACGCGACTTTAGGTGTCGCGTGAGCCTTTTGAAATACCTGATCCTAGTACGAGGACTCGTCAGGCAGCGTGAAATCGCTGAAGGCGAGTTCGGTATACTCACCCTGCGGATGGAGCTTGAGCCCCGTACCGAGCGCATCGAGCAGACTCTGGAGAGCCGTCCCGTGACCGACGAACACGATCGCACCGGATGAACCGAAGTGCGCATCCCGAGCTTCTCGCAGGAGTGAGAGTTGTCGCGTGATCACCTCTCGACGCGTCTCTCCCCCGACGGACGTGAAGTCATACGCACCGGACGTCTTGAAATGGGCCTCCGGGTAATGCACGCTCACGTGGTCCTTGGTCAGACCGGCGAGTTGGCCCATGTCGAGCTCACGAAGCCGCCGATCCGGCTGCAGCGGCACACCTTCGTGCCCCGCCTTGATCAGATTCCCGACCTGCATCGTACGAGACAGGTCAGAAACGTACAGGGCGCAGACCTTTCTTTCCGCGAGCGTCCGAGCGAGCTTCATCGCCTGCCGAATTCCTTCTGCATTGAGCGAAATATCCCGCTGACCCGTATAGATCCGGTCGACGTTGTCGGCCGTTTGCGTATGCCGAACGAGAATGAGCACGAGGCCTTGATGTCCTTGCATAGATTCCTCCGTGTTTTGACTATAGAAGATCATACCTACCTACAGAATACCTGTTTATCATGTTCGATAAACAAACTCACCCGTTGATCTTCTGAAGAAAGGTCCCTATTCTCCATTCTATGGATCCTGCAAAACAGCTTCTCACTACATTCGGGCTTACTTCAAACGAGGCCACACTCTATGTTTACGCGCTTTCAAAAACATCAATCGCTGCACAAGCTGCCTCCCGAGACACAGGAATTCCAAGACCAACCGTTTATCATGCCCTTGAATCGCTCGTGCAAAAAGGCTTTCTCACGAAAATGGAAAAAGCCCATTCTGCTACATTCATCGCCACCCATCCCGCCCGTCTCCCCTCTCTTTTAGAACAAGAGAGAACTGCTCTTGCTCGTCGTCAGGACGCTTTGAATGATCTGCTTCCTTTCTTATTAAAAGAACTCACCATAGACTCACACCCTTTGAAAGCCTTGCACTATGAAGGGTTAAACGGAGTGAAGCTTTTGTTTGAAGAAGCACTGTACTGCAAGAAGCCGGCATGGGACATTATCGCTCCCTCACAAAACATTTTGCGACAAGTAGATACGCGCTACGCTTCCTACGTGTACGAAACGCAAAGACAAAGAGGAATCAAATTACGATCTCTCTGGGAGAACAAACCGCACACAACCAAGCACTCCGAGGAAGAAATCGCCCGTCGAAATATTCGACTCATGCCAGAGGCGATGACGGGGAAATTTTCTTCATTAATCGTCCTCTTTGATGATGCGTGTGCGTTCGTTCCTCCATTGGAAGATGGATCTGCCATCCTTCTTCGCTCCACAGAAGTTCATGCCACCTTCCGTGCAATTTTTGACGGGCTCTGGCAACTCGCCACGCCCTATTCCATCAAAAAATAATGCATTTCTGCTTCTACTCCGCCATCAAATGAAAGTGCAGATACGCGACATCCTGGTACCCCGGCCCATTCGTCTTAATGATGTAGGTCTTTAGGTGCTCCTGTTTGATAATGTCTTGCATGACGGCAAATGCGTCCAACAGATACACCTTGTCATCGTCGCTCAACTCGCCAATATTTTTAATGTCTTTTTTTGGAATAATAACGTAATGAATACGAGCTTCGGGCATCGGATGGCGTATCACGATCGAATAGGGCGTCTCGCGGACAACGAGCGGAACCAATCCCGGTGCATATTTCAGTCCCACGGCGGCGGCCAAACCAGTGATTTCGTTTAGACGAAGACACGAAGCCTCTGTACAGCTATTCCAGGCCAACAAGGAACGTGGCTCAAACGAACGGAAGAAACTTGCCCCAATAATTACACCAATTCCAAGCATAACAATCAGCCAAATAGCGGCAGAAAGATGGCGCTTCGGAGGCAAAATCACATCCATAATGGAATATGGGATAGTGCGGCAAACCCCCTCTTTTGTCAATAAAGATAGACGTTTCCCCTAATCCAAGGCATACTCGGCCCATGTCTTCCTCCCGTCCGTTTGCCAAGCTCAAAATTGGCCGACACATTCCCGTACGCGCCGGCCATCCTTGGGTCTTCTCCGAAGCCATCAGCGCACATCCTGTCGACGCCGAACCAGGTGCGATTATTGAAATACAAGATAGTACGGGCAAAGTTCTCGGACTCGGAACCTGGAATCCAAAAACATCGATCCGTATTCGCCTCATCACGCAAGATGCAACGGCCCAAATCAACGCTGCCTTTTTTGCAAAACGTCTTGAGGAACTTCACACCTGGAAGATCGCTCACCTGCCCGCCAACACGACTGGCTACCGCCTCGTCCACGCGGAAACCGACGGTCTCGCTGGCTTGATCGTTGATCGCTACGATACAACCTACGTGTTCCAGCTTCATACCCTTGGGATGGACTTGCTGCGCGCAGAAGTGATTGAAGGCATCAAACAATTCGCCGCCACGCAATCCACGGACTTCAACATCGTTGAACGTTCAGACGTTGAAGCGCGTAGAATCGAGGGACTCACAAAACGCGAAGTCGAGGTCCATCATGGCAAGGTCGAAGACCTTGTTCCCTTTCTTGAAGATGGCGTGACTTTTTTGGCGGACGTGTTGAAGGGGCAAAAAACAGGTTTCTTTCTCGACCAGCGTCCTGCGCGTTTGGCCGTGAAGCGTCTTGCGAAAGACAGGCGCGTCATGAACCTCTTCAGCTACACGGGTGCCTTTGGCATTCATGCGCTGAAAGGCGGAGCAAAGTTTGTACACCACGTGGATGCATCACAAACAGCGTTGGAAACGGCAGAAAAGACAACTGCATTGAACGGCTTTGACGCCAACGATGAATCAACGAGCGCCTTCATGGAAACAGACATTTTCCCAATGCTCGAAGCCGCAGAACTGCCGGGTGGGCCCTACGATCTTCTCATTTGTGATCCACCCGCTCTCACAAAAGACAGCTCACATGTTGAGCAAGCC
>CAZRDS010000071.1:0-6076 GCA_964598895.1 uncultured Gammaproteobacteria bacterium
CGTGGGGTGTTTCTTTTTTAGAGAGAGTGAGAAATTTACGCCTTCTTCATCCCATCCTTCTTTTCGCAGCAGGCACCATTTCCACCGCAGCAACCTTCTTTATCTTTACCCATCATGGCAGCAACGCTGTACTTGCCTGGACCAACAAGTGCGAGGGCGACCGCAGAAACGAAGAGTGAGAAGGCGGCACCACCCATGTTCAAATCAAACTTGTGGGCAAAGATGAAGGCCACGAGCATCGTGATTGCGGTGAGGGTTCCGGCGGTGCAGGTGAAAATACCAAGCAAAAGCGCGATTCCTCCAATGAATTCAGACAACGCAGCGAGATAGGCAAAGGCGGCTGGGAGTGGGAAGCCCATGCCGGTCACCATGCCGGTGAACATCTCCATACCAGGAGCGTGGCCGAAAAGTTTGCCGTAGCCGTGGTAGATGAAAAGAATGGCTACACCTACGCGCAAAACCAATAAACCGATGTCACGGGCTGATGAGCAACACTTAGAGGAGATATTCATAGTGCCCATAGAGTACAATCTTTGGTATACTGTTCGCAAACCTCATTCCTCTTGGTCTTTCTTGGTCGCTCTATGGTCCAAACCTCTGTTTCTGTCCAGACAAAAGTCTTACTGGTGACGGGCGCTGCGCTCGCCACAGGTCTCGCTGCCTACGCTCTTGGGTATTACGACTATGATTGGCGTTTGGCGCAACAGCCAACCCAGGACCAGTCGCAACAACAAACGATGGGCGAGCAACAAGTCGTTCCTCAACCGACACAGCCCGTAGGAGCGACGCTGACGAGTAACCCCATTCTTCCAGATGCGGTCGTAGGTCAGCCGTACGAAACGCGTCTCACAGCCAGCACGGGGGCGAATACTCGTTGGGCTTTGGAACAAGGGGCATTGCCATCCGGGCTCACGTTGGATGAAGCGCGTGGCGTGATTAGTGGCACGGCTACATTGCCTGCTCCTTCGCTCTTCCGGTTGAAATTTGGAAATAACGAACAGACGGGTGTGAGCCAGTTCACGTTGAACGTCGTCTCTGGCCAAGAAATCACAACAGCCACGACCAACCAAACAGGGCAGGCGCAGATCACGACGGACGCCCTTCCAAATGGCCAGGTAGGGAAGCCGTATCAGTTCGCTCTCACGGTAAAAGGGGATACACCAACGGGCAGAGTGTGGCGCCTCTCAAATGATGCCCCTCTAGGGTTAGAACTGAATGGGAATGGCGAGATCGTCGGGACGCCAAAGCAGATGGGGACGTTCCTCGTGTCGGTCGTTCTCACGACCCACGACGTTGATCGTCCGATGCATCCGTACGATGTTGTGCATCAGTATGCGCTTGTCATCACTCCAGCAGAAGAAGCTCCGGCACCTGCCACGAATGACGCGCCTCTTAAAATTACTACCAACACCCTTTTGCCAGCAGGACGTGTTGGAGTGGACTATAGCCAACAGCTTACAGCAACTGGCGGTCCTGCAAACTCGCAGTATTATTGGAAAAATCTTGATTCCGTTCCAGGATTGAGCGGGAATGGGAGTGGGCTTTTGAAAGGTGTTCCTACCTCAGCCGGTGTCTACAATTTGCAGGGTGTCACGGTGAGCTATAAAAACGCAGCGGGAGCTGAAGTCTCCACCTCAGCTGATTTCAAGGTAGAAATCCTTCCAAAGGAAGAAGCAGCGAAGCCTACTCCAAATACAGATCCAGGCGTCACGCAACTCATGATCAGCGGCGGTTATCCAGATGGGGGGATCGGCTACTACTACATGTCGAACTCACTTCAGGCTTCTGGCGGCCAAGGTCCATTCGAATGGCGTGTGGCTTCGGGGAATATCCCAAGCGGGCTTTCCTTCTCGCCTAATAGCCAAATCGCAGGCTACGCCAACCAGTATGGCATCTTTACCTTTATCGTCGAAGTGCGTGACCAGTCTGGTCGCACCGCACGCGCTGAACGCACCATTAGTATCCGTCCTTCGCAGCCGGTTATTTCCGCTTCCGTTGATCCGGATCTCTCTAATCGCTTGCGCCGCATCGATTTGATGGGTGTGCAGGTCCACGACCTTATCAAGCTCCAGGACGATGGCAACCCAGATACGCAATACGACACGACGGTCTACTACGTGGGAGCAGATGGTCGTCGTCATTCCTTCCCAAATCCAAAAGTCTACTTCACCTGGTTCCCAGACTTCTCGCGTGTGCGCGTTGTTGCCCCTCGTGAACTTGCTGATATCCCACTCGGAGCCAACTTGACCTACCGCCCAGGCACACGCTTGGTGAAGTTCGCCACCGACCCACGCGTCTACGCCGTTGATTCTGACCGTCGCTTGCGCTGGGTGAAGACAGAATCGGTCGCACAAGCAATCTATGGCCCTTTCTGGGCACGCCAAGTCGACGACGTCTCTGATGCCTTCTACATGGACTATCGCTTCGGCCAAGACATCGACCGCCCAGGCGACTACAGCACATCCGGTGCCATGGGGACGGCCACTTTCCCAAGCGACGTATTGCCACGCTAAACAGCCAAACAAAAAAGACGCTCCACACGGAGCGTCTTTTTAGGTCTTGAACTATTTATTATCCGAAGCGAATGCGAGGTAGCCTGGGACGATTACGTTCGCACCAGGAATGATCATGAGAATACCAACCCAACTTGGTTTATTGAGGCGCTCCGCAACCGCCATCCAGACCATGATTAAGATCACGATGTTGACGAGTGGAATGAGCAAGAGAATCAACCACCAACCTGGTTTGCCGCCGACTTTGAGGAGGAGGTAGACGTTTAAAAGTGGAATCCAAGCCATCCAGCCATTTGGGGTATTGGTCTTCTTGGCCATGGTTTGAAGAGCCACGGCGAAGTACGCGTAGAAGGCAATGAAAAAAACAAATGAAGCAAACGAACCAGCCATACTAGCGCTTGTTGCGGCGCTCGTATCGACAACAGACAATTCTTGATCCATAGAGAAGGAAAAATGAGTAACCTACGATCAGTATACCTGAGATGAAACGTTCTTAAAAAAGGGGACGACTGAACCCAACAACGTATGACCCGTGTGACGAAGCGCGCGCGTTTCTTCAAGATAGGTTGAGAAGCCTTCTTCAGAAGTATACCCATCTCGAATCAACGTTTCGCGATGAAGTTCGGCGAGTCCTGCAATAATTTCAGAGGTGAATTCGGGATGAAATTGTAATAGCCGCACGTGTGATTGATACCCAATTGCATCAAACGGGCATTTTGCAGACGAAGAAAGGAGTTGGCAGCCTTCAGGAAGATCAGATGCGCGGTAGCTATGACTGACGAACACCCGCGCTTCTTTTCCATAGGTCGCGAGGAGAGGATCGTTTTGCCCTGCGTCTGTGAGCGTCGTGGTCGAAAGACCGAAGTTCCGTCCAATGGGGCTCTGGATGATGGTTCCGCCTAAGGCACGAATGGTGAATTGCAGGCCGCCACATACACCGAGGAGGGGTTTCTTTTGCTCGATAGCGTCACGAATAAAGGCATACGTCTGATGCATCCAAGGTTTTTCTTGTTCCGGCACCGCGTTTTCCATCGAGCCGCTAATCACGAGAGCCTCAAATTCAGAAAGGGCTGGAAATATTCCCTTAGACGCATCGATCGAGCTCCACTGTTCGCTCGGGTGCTCCATTCCTTGGCGAAAGAGCTCGCTGTAGGATGTCCGCATAATGTCTCGTTCCGCGAGCTCACGCAGTTTGGGCTGATCGGTCAGGATATCCAAAAAAAGAATCCGCATACTGATTCCTGTTATAGCGAATGGGTGGTGGGGCGGACAAGAATGTGGTGGGGATGATGGGGGGGGGTGAATATATAGAGCCTGCGGTTGAGCCGTATTTAATAGCTTATTTAAGGGTTTTAACGTTCAAGACGATTGACAAAATCGTCTTTTTATGTTAAGTAGCTCCTACGAAAGGAGTGGTCCGTCAAAATGGCTACTCTGCGTGTAGCGTTGATTTACAACAAG
Organism: uncultured Gammaproteobacteria bacterium; assembly: GCA_964598895.1. Lineage (GTDB taxonomy): Bacteria > Patescibacteriota > Patescibacteriia > 2-12-FULL-60-25 > 2-12-FULL-60-25 > JAGOTP01. Next base: position 3,975 of record CAZRDS010000071.1, read on the forward strand.
ATGGGTTCAGAGTACTACAACGAAGTGTACGCGGAGGTTACTCCTGAAGGAGAAGAGGGATGGGCAACCCTCATGACGCTCCTCAAACGCAGAGTCAACTATGTAGGGATGTTCTCAACGCCCTATCCCGCGAACAAAGTAGGCCAGAAGGAGGCGAAAGAGGAGCTCCAGAAGCTGTTGCGGCAGCTTTGCAAGGAGAAACGCATTAAATGGAGCGAGGTGCGTGGAAAGCCTGGGCTGATTGATTTGTGAAACTGGGAACAGTCTCGCGCATTCGCGAGGTGGCAGAGAACGTACTCGTTCAGCCACCCACGGGTGCGCTCTTTGCTTTTTATGAAGAAGTGGACGTAACAAAAGACATCCTGTTTTAGGATGTCTGATGTTGGTGGACCGCACCGACCAATTTTGGAACCAGCTTATTACAGAGCTTAGACGGCTGGCGATGGTGGCGGCTTAGCCAAGAAATAGCTCTTAATGTAGCGGAGAACCTATTACCAGAGGGAGTACGAACCGAGAAGTGCCGCCGTAGCTTCATAGACGATTCTCTGTGAACAGTTGGCAGAAGGAGGGCTTTAATGAAGATATAGAAGCACTTTTGGCTACAGGGTTTTCTAACGTCCAAGACAGTTGACAGGGCCGTCTTTTTGATAGAGTGTGATGTTCAAGTCGTCAGTCCGACGGCCTCTGATACAGGGAGTCCCAATATGGGTGAGCCGATAAGGAAGTTCGTTCTGCTCTTCGACGGAACCGCTATCGCCAGCCTCATGGAGCATGTGTGTCGGCAGTTCCCTCACCATTCACCCTGCGTGGTCACCGCCAATGCTCACGCTCCTAATCCTCGTAACTTGGCGCTGATGGGTGTCAAGGATGCAGTCCAGTTCCTTCAGAGCGGTGACTTCGAGCCTCGTGACATCGTCGTCGTTCTCAACGGAGCCGTCACCGAACTGCTGATTCCCGTGCTACTTCAGCTCGTTAAAGGCTGGTCTGGATTCCATGGCTCCTACCAATTGGTCGAACTCAGACCGATGGAGCATCCACCGATTCGTGTCTTCGATAAACGGGAGGAGGCGCTGAGCTGGAAGGATAAGCCTCCCAGCTGCACCTACGCAACTGAAATCTACGAAGCATCCAGAAAGGGATGAGAACGTAGTAAGTATCTAAACCATCTAAGTTCTATGCCTCGCGCGCCACGGATGCGGAGAGCGCATCGTCCACCTCGGACGTGCTCGCGCTCTCGCCGTCCGGGTGCGCTCTTTGCTTTTTAATACCATTTTGAAATGGTCGCACCACGTGGACAGCATGAACTAAAAACAACAGCTATTAAGCTGCTGTCTTTACGTGGTGGACCCTGTCGGGCTCGAACCGACCACCCCCTGCTTGCAAAGCAGGTGCTCTACCAAATGAGCTAAGGGCCCTCGCAAATTGTCCTCTTTCGAACGGCCGTAAGACTACCAGAAAGGAAAAAGAAGGGCAATATGAGAGTGAATTATCCTTCATTGCTTTGGATTGTTATACTGGGCCTATATGAATAAGCCCCTTTTTGGAAACTCAAGTCGGGAAGCTGGTTATGTGAATGATGAGGTGAGGCGCTCGGGTGTCCATGAGGCGCCATCAGTAGATATTCAAGGCGACCAGGAGCTCGAGAGTCTTCCAGAGCTCATGGATCAGGCTGCTGAAGATGCTGCACACGCTGAAAAAGTCAGAATGATTTTGCAGAAGACGGATGAAATTGCCGCAAGACGGTTAACTCCAAAAACAGCTATACCTTCTCGGATTGATGTGCCAGAAGGAAACCCAGACGATACAAAAACAGGACGAAAGCCTCTTATTTAGCAGGCGTGAGTGGTGCTCTTCCGCTCAGCACGGCGATGATGTTTTGAGCGGCGAGTCGTCCCATGGCTTGGCGCGCTTCGATCGTGCCGGAGGCAGTGTGGGGTGTCAGGATGGTGTTGGGGCAGGCAACAAGGGAAAGGTGATCTTTAAGGTCGCAGTCGAGCGAGGGTTCGCATTCAAAGACGTCGAGCGCGGCGCCGGCGATGCGTTTTGTTTTGAGGGCACGGAGAAGCGCTTTTTCATCTACGATTGGGCCGCGAGAGGTATTG
>CAZRDS010000072.1:0-2179 GCA_964598895.1 uncultured Gammaproteobacteria bacterium
CTCGTGGCAGGACGTCACTGTATCCAGAGCTACACGCCTTAGCTCAAACGACCTCACTACGTTCGGACGCCCGTGTAGCTGCGTCAGTAGCGCGTGAGCTGTTGCAATCTGCCTATCAAGAAACGGTGAATACGGAAGATGATTCGCTCCTCGACATCCAAACGGCGGATGAAGGAGGTGTTCATTTGTTACCTTATGGTTCATCCGAAGTTCCACTCACCATGCAGGTCGCGCTCACCAAGCCAGATGTAGTGGATGCTTGGCAGCTTCGGTCCTATCTCTCGGGCAAGCTCGTGGGAGGAGGGAGTCGCCTTGAGCGCTTGCAGGCCATGGCGGGGCTCGCAGCCTTGCGTGCACCAGTTGTACTCGATTTGCAGCAAGCGGCAGGTCTTGCGGATCGTACCCCTCAAGAAACACTCGCTATTATCGAAGGTCTCACGGCTGTAGGGGATGTTGAACGCGCGGGTCAGCTCATGCGTGATTTATTGAACACCTCACTCTTGAGAGATGGTCGACGCTTTATTCAGGTCGGCGCTGAGACGTCACCTGAAACCTACGAAGCTACAGCTGAGGCGGCTGCACTCGCTGAACGGTTGCTCCTGCCACAAGCCAAGCAATTGAATGCATTTGTTGAGAGTACCTGGTCATCGGAAGCCTTTCCGGTGCTTGCAAAGGTGCGCTTCCTTGCGTTCCGCCTGCAGCATATTCCGGCAGAAGATGGTTCGTTCCAGTGGACAGATGGCACTCGTACAGAAACGATTCAGCTAAAAGACACACCGTTTAAAACGATCGTCTTGTCGCCAGAGCAGCTCCAGAACTTCCGCGTTTTGAATGTGTCTGGCCCTGTTTCTCTGAGCTACCTTCGCTCCGTATCAGGACTTCCGGTGAAGAGTCCTATGCTTTCGCTGACGCGCCGCTATCAAAACCAAGTCGCCAAGCCATTCGATCAATTCCTCGAAGGAGATGAAGTGATTGTAACGCTTTCGCCACGCTTCGCGAGCTCGTCTCCCGATGGTTGCGCGGTGTTACGAGATGACCTTCCTGCCAACTTCCTTCCTCTTTCACAGACGACGCTAGACGCTCCAGAATCGCTCTTCCTTACATCGAATGCCGTTTCATTCTTGGTGTGTAAGAACGATCCCGTGAGAGACTTTAGCTATCGGGTAAAAGTCGTTGCGCGCGGCACCTATCGTGCGGAGCCGGCCATCTTGGAACGCGTAGACGCACCGTCTGTCGCGACCTACTCGGAGGCACAGCAATTTACCGTTCGTTAGTTGCATGCGACGTTGGCCCTGGGTTTGTACAAACACCGTCACACTTTTTGTGGCGGTGTTTGTGTGTCTGGGAGTCGGCAACCCGCCCGTGATTTCCGTGGAGGCATTTGTGGATCGCGTCCGTTTTGACCAGGCACATATTATCCAAGAACAGAAAGCAAATCTGAAGACGTGTGCGTCCGTTCGAGGAGCGCTCGTGAATCATCATGTCTTGGCGTCTGATCTGCTGGAGCACCTATTTCAGCGTCTTGCCCTGTGTGGATCGGACATCACACGCGTGATTATTCTATCGCCAGACCACTATTTTCAAGGCCAAACTCCGATCAGTACGGGGGTAGTTCGGTATATATGGAAGAGGAAGTTTATAGATAGCGATGAAGACGCGGTACGTGCGCTCACGAAAACAAAGATCGCAACTTCCAACCAAAAACTCTTCCGGCGAGAACATGGGGTCGGGGCACTCATCCCGTTCATGATGGAAGCGTTTCCAGGCGCTAAGATCGTGCCGATTATGGTTCGATCTGATGTGAGTAAGACTGAAGCGAAACAGCTGAGTGCCTGGGTGAATCTGTTGTTGGATGAAAAAACGCTCCTTATCGTCTCCTCAGATATGTCGCATTACCTTCCAGAGCGAACGGCACTGCAGAAGGATCAACAAACGCTCACCGCTTTTGAGAAACAATCGACAAGTTTCTTTTGGTCCGCAAATGATGATCACCTTGATTTTGGAAAAGGGGTTTGGATTGCCCTGAAGGCTCTTCGTCCAGATAAATTCGAATTGCTTGATCACAGCATTTCTTCACGTTATGGAGGGTCCTCAGCAAACACGACGAGCTACATCACGGGTGTGTGGGAGTGAATGTCTCAATTTTAGTGGAAGGGTCTCATCGCCTGATGTATCATGC
>CAZRDS010000072.1:2189-5686 GCA_964598895.1 uncultured Gammaproteobacteria bacterium
AAACCACCCGCAGTTCCAAAGCGAGTGCGGGATGAGGTTCCAGAACTGGAACTAACCGAAATAACACAAGAAGATTTTGAACAAGATAAACGACAAGCGTTACTCTTGTTTAAAAACGAGGCATACATTGGAAACAAAGATGCATTAAAGCAGCTTCTGTGTACCTTGGAAGACAAAGACATGGATCCTAAGGTTTTTCAGGATATGGAGGTGCGTGCCGCGGCCCTCATCGCTTGTATGAATCTGGTTAATTTTCACGAAGCGTATCATGGTCCGTTGGAGCCGGATGTAGAATTGACAGATGTTCGAAAACTACAAACGCTCTTTACGCTTCCAGAAACGTTTCCAAGTCTTACACTTATTCGGCAGCGCGTTTCTGCAGAAGTGCTTGATTTTCTTCAAGATACAAGCAAATCGCCTCTTGAGCGTTTGAGATCTTCTATTATTGTTGAAAAATGGCTGAAGGATCACCCAGGAGAAACAATGGTTTGGAATACTCCCGTAGAAGGTCTTCCCGAAATTCCAGCGCCTTCCATGGAAAGAACAGGGCTCGATCCAGATCACCCATCAGTGGCGCAGTCATCCCAAACTCGATTTGTCGCGAACAGGCCAAGTAAGCGCCTCTTGCGGCAAATAAAAAGGGAAATACTGGAGGAGCCTCCTAAGGTTCCCAAGGGTCCATCGATTGACGATCATGACGTTCCCTCAGATGATCTTGAGGTGTTTGATCGGCGTGTATTAGGCCTCCACCCGGATGAAGATTCCTCTCAAGTCAGAGAACGTTTTGATCGTAAGAAGATCGTCGCGTTGGCGGATGAAGCAGCACGAGTGGCGCGAGCGATGCAGCTTGCTCAGGGCGCAAAACTCAAAGAAACGATCGCTAGGGTCAATGCTCGACGAACGACCCCTGCCGAAGCCCCAGTTCAATCACCCGATCCAGACCAAGTCCGTCGCACAGAGCATCTCCGGGCAGTGATCAGCAGACTGAGTAAGAGGTGGGGAAAACCTCCTCAAGAAACAGAGAAGTAAAAAACATTCCGGTGAGAGCCGGGATGTTTTTTTGTGATAAGGGACTTGTTCATATACCCCCTGGGGGGTATAGTCTTTCTGTATGCACCAAGATAACCACAAGCTCATTCGACGTTTGAAGATTGTGGAGGGGCAGCTCCGTGGTCTTCAGGAAATGATCCTGAAAGACACTTATTGTATCGATGTTATTACCCAAACATCGGCAGCGAAGCAGGCCCTTTCGAATATCGAAGATGTGCTGCTTGAAAACCATCTTTCACATTGTGCGCTCAATCAGATCAAGAGTGGGAATGAGAAGAAGGCAATTACAGAAATCCTAAAAGTCTATCAACTTAAACGGAAATAAGTATGACCACTCCGCAAACATTTAAGGTGAAAGGGATGCACTGCGCGTCTTGTTCCGCGATGATCGAGAAGACCTTTAAGAAGGTTCCCGGAGTTGAGTCGGTTGAGGTGAACTACGGAACAGAGACCGCCAAGGTTGCCTTTGATGAAACGAAAACAACGGCACAAGTACTATCAGGCAAGATCGAGCCGCTGGGGTATGCGCTTGTGATTCCAGCAGCTGAATCGATGCAGATGTCAGCGGATGAACACGCGGCCCATTTGGGAATAAACCAAGCGAAGAAAGAGAAGCTCGAAGAGATTGCGGACATGCGCATGAAGGTTCTCTCGGTTGTCCCGCTCGCACTCTTCAGTGTAGTTGTGATGGGATGGGATATTCTAGCGCAGTTCAAGCTTCTGGCAGAACCAGGATTTATTCTAGAAGAATTTTTCCATCATCTATTGCCAATCTTTGCGACTTATACGCTTTTTGTGGTCGGAAAGCCGTACCTGCTTGGTCTCTATCGCTTCTTCCGTTATGGAAAAGCGAACATGGATACGCTTATCGGGCTCGGAACCTCTGCGGCTTTTCTGTATAGCTTTGTTATCACAGCTTTCGAAGAAACGCTCCGACCCTTTCTTAACGTCGATCACAGCTATTACGACGTCACCATTGTGGTCGTGACATTCATCACATTGGGAAAATATCTTGAGGCACGCGCCAAACTCAAGACGGGGGATGCCATCGAGAAGTTATTGAATATCCAAGCAAAAACAGCGCTGGTGATTCGCGACGGGAAGGAGCAAGAGTTGCCGGCGAATCAGGTGCTTGTAGGCGACTTGGTCGTGGTGAAGCCAGGTGCGAGCATTCCTGTGGATGGTGTGGTAACTGAAGGATCATCCTACATTGATGAGTCGATGGTGACGGGTGAGTCGATGCCGGTTGAGAAAAATGGAGGAGATAAGGTAGTTGCCGGAACGTTAAATACATCCGGTGCTTTCACATTTAGCGCGACGAAGGTAGGTTCAGAGACGCTCCTCGCGAAGATCATAAAAATGGTAGAAGACGCACAAGGGAGTCGCGCACCGATTCAAGCGTTGGCCGATAAAATTTCCGGGGTCTTCGTGCCGATCGTGCTCGTGCTCTCTTTCGTCGCGCTGGCCGCCTGGTTGATCTTTGGGATTCCAACGCTTGGCTTTGCGCAAGCATTGTCGCATGGCCTCACCTCGTTTGTCGGCATTCTGGTGATCGCTTGTCCCTGCGCGCTCGGTCTTGCGACGCCGACGGCGATTATCGTCGGTGTTGGGAAAGGGGCGAAAGAAGGAGTCTTGATCAAAGATGCGGCGACACTCGAGAAGTTGCATAAGATCGATACGATTGTCGTCGATAAAACGGGAACGATCACCAAGGGCAAGCCAGAGCTTACAAACATTTGGAATGTGTCTGACCAATCAGATGTGGCACTCATGGTGATTTTGGCTTCGCTTGAACACAAGTCAGAGCACCCGATTGCCCAGGCGATTACGAACTACGCGCAAGAAAAAAAGATAGGTCTTTTACTAGTAGAGGCCTTTGAAAGTATCAAAGGAAAGGGGCTGAAGGGGACGATAAACGGAGTCGAGTATTTCGCGGGCAACAGCAAACTCATCCAAGATCTTGGGATTACCCTCGATGCAAACCGTATTGAACAAGATGCAAAGAAGGGGAAGACGCCTGTCGTGCTTGCAACCAAGGATCGTGTGCTTGCAGTGATTTTTGTCGCGGATGCTGTGAAGCCAGAGGCGGTGCAAGCCGTGAAAGATTTGCATGCGCTAGGCATCAAGGTTGTGATGCTGACGGGGGACATGAAAAACACCGCTGAAGCGATCGCAAAAGAAGTTGGGATCGATGATGTGGTAGCCGAGGTCTTGCCGGATGACAAATTGAACAAGATAAAAGAGCTACAGTCACAAGGTCATGCCGTTGCCATGGCGGGGGATGGAGTAAATGATGCTCCTGCGCTCGCTCAGGCAGATGTCGGGATCGCCATGGGTACAGGAACGGATGTCGCGATCGAAACAGCGGGGATTACTCTCTTGCACGGTGATATTTCAAAGCTCGTAAAAGCGATCCATCTCTCCAAGATCACGATGACGGGCATCAA
>CAZRDS010000073.1:0-1656 GCA_964598895.1 uncultured Gammaproteobacteria bacterium
GCACAAACGAATCAATTTTAATCGGCTGGGAAAAAGTCACCATGATCGCTGTATTCCGCGGAACATTGCGAGAACCTGGCATCGGATACACGTCACGAACAACATCCCCAAGGGCACCGGAACGATCTGGAAAACCACTCAATCCAATATCGCTACTACCTTGCCCTCCAAAGAATCCATCTCCACTACTTATTCCTCCAAGCTGCCTGATAATGAAATTCGCAATTGCAAACGAGGAAGCGAAGATCAACAATCCGATAATCGCATTTCGAATCGTATCTCGTGCAAGCTGAACGCGTTTCGTGTCACCTTGCGCCGTCATCCACAAAAAACCAGCGTATAAAATATAGCCCAACAACACGACCCCTAAGAATCCAAACACGACGTTAATAATGCGACCAATCAAGGTCACAAGACTCACAGAACCATCGACTCCGGCTGCCGCCGCAGCATCATTCAAGGGAGCCGTCGCGTCGGGGGGTGTGGCAGTTTGCGCGTGGACGCTCGCGGGAAGGGTCCAGATAAACGCGCATACGAACACAGCCGCCAATAACAACCGCGCGATGATACGTGCGGCTGCTCGGGCGGCTGTGACGCTCCTGCGACCTTTCTCAAGCATGGGAAAAGAAAGATACGAGGGATTCAAAGGGACAACACAAGTTTCTAAAGAGAAATCTTTACGGGTGAAAGTAACTTTCGACCAGAGGACGAACATCTTTCGCATCCGCTCGACCACTGACCGCTTTCATCGCAACCCCCATCGCTTTTCCAACCTCTTTGATGTCGGATGCCTCGAGCGCCTGATAGACGATCTTACGCAACTCATCGGAAGATAGGGGCGGTGGCAGGTATTTGGCGATCAAGTCGATTTCTTTCTGCTGACGTTCCACCAAATCTTGGCGACCGGCAGAGGAGAAATCAGACAACGCATCCTGGTACTGCTTGATCATGGCACGCAAGACTTGCTCGGTTTCGGCATGATCCGGCGCGTGACCAAGATCAATCTGCTTATTCTTGAGAGAGGTTTTGATCAAGCGAAGAACGGACAAAGCCAGTTCATCTTTTGATCGCATCGCTCCTTTGAAATCAGCATCGATCTGTTCAAGGATAGTCATCGTGGTTTACGTTTTACGGTGTGAAGGACGACGGGCATCTTCTTGGACCTGACCGGTCTTTACGAGATACTCGAGCTTGCTGCGCTTCGTAACACGATAGAGTGCGCTCTCACGACGTCGGTTTTCATTGATAGCTTTCGCATGGAAGCGACGACGCTTCACTTCAATATTCTTTCCACTCTCTTGATGACGACGCTGAAAACGACGCAATAGGGCGTCGAAGGCTTCTCCTTTTTTACGCTTTACTTCTGACATAAGACACGCTCCTTTCTAATAGTAGGATCATCGGGACTGAAATGCCCCCGGATGTCAGAGGTAGCTTACGTGAAAAGCCCAAGAGCGTCAACGCAGGCGTGTTTACAAAAAATCCCTTCATTGAAGGGATTTTTTGCGCTCAGAGAGCCTCTTCTAGACCGCTGGCTCTACAGGTTCTTCCGGCACTTCCACCACTTCATCCTGTACTTTTTGTGAGGCTAGTTCTTTGTTCGCCGCCAACTTGCGACGGATTTCGTACACCGCCTTTTTCACTTCGACCCCCTCT
>CAZRDS010000073.1:1666-5273 GCA_964598895.1 uncultured Gammaproteobacteria bacterium
ATCCATGTCGCGGATCAAAACGGTACCATCCAGCACCTCTTTTTGACCAAGAAGCAGAGTGTAGCGCGCTCCACGACGGTTGGCCGTTTCCATTTGCGACTTGAGCGACGTTTTGGCAAACGACTCTCCAACAGCAATTCCCGCTTGGCGGAATTCTTCAAACAGCGCAAGGGCCCGCTTTTTCCCCATCTCTCCAAGCTGTGAAATGAAGACGTCTGCTTTGCGCACGCGCGATCCCAAGGTTGGATCCTGCTCCTTCAAGCGCGAAACGATACGATCCAGCCCCAGTCCGAAGCCTGCGGCAGGCGTTGGACGGCCGCCTAGCTGTTCTACCAAATCATCGTACCGTCCACCACCTCCAAGTGCGGACTGCGCCAATTCTGTATCATGGCTTGAGGCATACCACTCAAAGACGGTTTTGGTGTAGTAGTCGAGACCACGAACCAAATAAGGATCAAGCTCATATGGCACACCAACCTCATCTAAGTACTCGAGCACGCGCATGAAGTGAGCCTTAGATTCTTCATCCAACCAATCAACGATCTGCGGTGCTTCAAGCTTGAGCTCCTTCATGTGCTCTTCTTTTGAGTCGAGCAAACGTAGAGGATTCTTCAACAAACGCTTTTTATCCTCTTCGGTCAGGACGTTGCGCTTAGAGCGGAAAAAGGCCACCAAGGCATTCTTGTAGTTCGCGCGTGATTCTGGAGACCCAAGCGAGTTGATCTTCACGACCGGTTCAAGACCAAGCTCCTTCAAAATGGCGTGCGAGATGACGATCAGCTGCGCATCGACCACGGCGTCCGCTTCGCCTAAACATTCAAATCCTCCCTGGAAGTGCTGACGAAAACGTCCGGCTTGAGGGCGTTCGTAGCGGAACATCGGACCCGCGTACCACAGGCGCACTGGCTGTGGCAGGTTCAACATGCCGTGCTGAACGAAGGCGCGCACCACCGAAGCCGTTCCTTCTGGACGAAGCGCAACATGCTCCCCACCCTGAGTTTCCCAGCTAAACATTTCCTTTTCGACGATATCCGTCACTTTTCCTACACCACGTACAAAAAGCGACTGCTCTTCAATGAGCGGAGTGTCGATCCGATCGAAGCCGTAGGCGTCCGCGACGCGGTCGTAGGCGTCGTAGATTTTCTTCCAATATGGCTGGTCTGCTGGCAGCAAGTCACGCATTCCGCGCACGAGAGACACGAGCGGAGCTGCTTTTTTGGCCGGCGCGGCTTCTGGCTTTACCGCCGCCTCAGGCGTTTTTTTCAAGGAATCAGACTTCGGCTTGGGTGCGGTGGGCATATAACAAAGGGGAGAGCGCGTTAAAGATGTCTGAGGATAGCCAATTTACGGGGTAGTTGTCGAGCCGTTCGTGAGGGCAGGGACTGGGTACGTCAGGCGCCCGAAGAGCTTCCAGCGATCAACGGGGTAGCCACGGAGCAAGACCTTTCCCACCAAGAAGTCCTGTTGCACCGGGCCAAAGATGCGGGAATCAAGACTCGCCGGACGATTATCCCCCATCAAGTAATATTCGTCTTTCTTAAGGGGCACGATCTGACGACTGCTCGTAAACACGCCGTCGATATAGCCTGATTCGTCTAAAATAAAGCCGTTTGGATGCTCTGGATTATAAATCCGGATTTTCCCATCAATGACTTCGACGGTTTCACCCGGCAACCCGATCACGCGCTTAATAAAGAACTGACTTGGATCTTTTGGATACTTGAAAACAACAATATCGCCACGAACAGGCGCATGCAGACGATAACTCAGCTCATCAATAATAAGATATTCATGATCGAAGAAATTCGGCTCCATACTCGCGCCCTTCACGTAAAAAGGCTGGATCAGGAAGTAACGCACCGGCAAAATGATCACGAGCGAGATCGCTAAGATCTGCAGCAATTCCAAAGCGACTTTCAAACCCGCTCGACGACGATCGCGCGGCGGTTCAGACACGGGCTGGTGGGTATTGGTAGAAGGGAGATCCATAGGCTGAGTGTATCAAGAGAAGCTTGTTTTCGTATACTTGAGAATGGCATTCCACTGTGCTTCAGTGACAGGCTGCACAGACAGGCGCGAGTTGGCGACCAGCACCATCGTTCCAAGCCCTGGGGTGTTTCGAATCTCTTCGAGACCAAGCGACCGACCGCAGGGAACAAGCGCCTTGATACGAACCGACACCCAGTCCCCTTCCTCGGCGGTCGTATCTGGTTTTGCGGCTTGTGTGATTTCAGCTATTCCCACGATGTCCTTGTCCTCTTGGCTGTGATAGATGAAGGCACGATCCCCGACCTTCATTAAGCGCAAATTGTTTCGCGCCTGGAAGTTCCGAATCCCCGTCCAATCTGTTTCCTTGTCTCGCACCAAATCCTCCCAAGAATAGGTACTTGGGTCACTTTTTAAGAGCCAATACGCCATAGTAGAGGGACAGTAACATATTTATTCAAAAGGAGGAGGTTTTATCTACGCACCGAGAAATCCTTCAATGGCACGCAACACATTCTCCTTTGACTGATGCCACTGGATGCGTGCGTCTTTTTTAAACCAGGTCAGCTGGCGTTTCGCGTAGTGCCAAGTGGCGATTTCGATATGTTCACGGGCTTCCTCAAACGAAACTTCTTCGCGCAGCAGCTCGCCGACATCACGATAGCCGATCGAAGTCATGGCAGGTGCATCCCAGGGAATTCCTGCGGCATGGAGTTGCGCAACCTCTTCTTTCCAGCCGCGTGTAAACATTTCATCGATGGCAGTATTGATACGTGCTCGCAGCTCTTCCGGTGAACGCTGTAGGCCAACAAGGAGCGCCTCTACTAAAGGCACGCCTTGCAAACGTTGTTCTTTAAATGACTTGCCCGTTGCCGTAACCACTTCAAGTGCACGCTCCACCCGACGACGATTTTTCAAATCGACCCAGGTCACCGCATCTGGATCCAGTTTTTCCAACCGTCGGACGAGCTGCTCCAAAGAAAGCGCTTCCATTTCTGCGCGGAGCTCTGGCTGAGGTGGAACGGTTGGCGGTTCGTAGTTATCGACGAGCGCCTGGAGATACAAACCTGTACCACCGACCAAGATCGGAAGCTTTCCACGTGCAGCAATGTCTTTCATCGCTGCGAGCGCCGCTGCCTTCCACTCGGTCACGCTATAGACTTCATCAGGCGCAAGAAATCCAAATAAATGGTGTGGGATCCCTTGCTGTTCTTCTTTTGCTGGCTGACCCGTTCCAATCACAAACCCGGTATAAATTTGCCGCGCATCAGCGTTCACGATTTCGCCATTAAATTTCTTGGCAATCTCAAAGGATAACGCAGTCTTTCCAGACGACGTCGGACCAACAATACACACGACTTTAGGCAGAGCAGACACGGCCCGGACAGTATCAGGCTCCGAGCTCCAGTTCAATCTCCATCAAGCGATTGTATTTTTCGACCCGTTCGGAACGGGAAAGCGATCCAGTTTTAATATATTCCGATCCACAAGCAACCGCGAGATCCGCAATCGTTGTGTCCGAGGTTTCTCCCGAACGATGGGAAATCGAGGTCGCGAAGCCGTTGTTGTGAGCCAGGAGAATCGCGTCGACGGTTTCGGTCAGCGTCCCGATCTGGTTAGG
>CAZRDS010000074.1:0-4219 GCA_964598895.1 uncultured Gammaproteobacteria bacterium
GACAACCCCCTCTCACGGGGTAAATGGGGGTTCGATTCCCCCTGGGGCTACCATCGAAGAAGAATCCAGAGATGGATTCTTTTTTGTTTGTAAGACTAGCGATAAATTTGGGTTCCAAAGTTTTGCCCGTATTTACTTTTACAGGCCTAATTTGATTGACAAAAAGTGCTATTTATGCTAATTTACTCGGTTGCTTTTGCAAGAGAGTGTTTGTCGGAAGCCCCATACTTACGTGGATTTTTCAACCTAAGTGTGGGGTTTCTGACGATCAATCCCTCTGGAGGTGACCTATGGTTTCAAGTCGTTCCATTTGTGCTTTGTTGGGATGCGTTCTGCTCATGCTCGCAGGTTGCGAACATGATACAACGTCATCTTCTGTCAGCTATTCAGACCTGCAGCGGGCCGAAGCCCGGATCGCTGCACTCGAACATCGCGCGCGCGTCTGGGAGGATAATTTCCCGCCGTTCCGTCGCTTCGCGATCCCCCTGGGTAGAACCGGGAGCGATGTCTGCGACGAGCACGAGGCCACCTGTGTCGCGGTGCTTTCCTCTTCTAGTGTGGATGATCGAAATCAGTTCTGTGGGTATACCGTACCCAGCTGCAACTCTCGGGTGGTCGCCCGACCCGGTTGCAGCCACAACAGCAACGGGTCGATTGACAACTTCGCTCTCGACCAGACGAGCTTTCGGCGAAGTCCGCGGGGTTCGGGGCGATGCGGTACGGATCGTGTACTCTGTCTCCCTGAGTCACATTACGACTACGTGGTCTGCGCCGTCGCACAAGTGCTCGATGCTGCTCCTTCGCCCCCCACCGCTCAATAGGTTTCTGACCAGAGGGTTTGTGCCCAACTCCAGCGATGTAAACTGGCCATCGCGTTCCCCTTTGAGATTCTCATACGAGGATAAAAGAGGGGAAAAAAGAAATAAGACTCCTGAAAGGAGTCTTATTTCTATGTTACGAAGCTTTTACATCTTCCTTTTTATAGATATCAAAAGACTGCTTAAACAGCAACGCACCCGAGACAGGTTCGCAAGGAAGAAAGCGATGCGCTGCCGCGAGTGCGGAAAGGAAGTGTTTTTAGTTTGACCTGGAAGCAGTAATGAGCGAGCCCTTCTCTCTAATTCGAGCAGCGAGCGATCTGACCTTCCCGCCAGATGACGGGGTGCCACGCTTCGGGCAGATGTACGTCGTTGGGGCTTACGCCTCGAGGGACGCACATGAGCCACCAGGTTTCCTCGAAGGTCGTTGCCCGACCGCCCGGGTCGCTCACGGAAACGGTTCCGATCGTTCTCGCCGCATCGCTCCCTTCCCAGATCTCGTGGGGGAGACCCGCCGTGAGCTCGGCCAGAATGTAGCTGCTGTCATCACGACGGTTCCAGCTTGTGCTGAGGAGCCCGTTCCCGAAAGCCCCTTCGGCGGTGTGGGAGAGGGGAAGGCTCCAGAAGGTGAAGGAGGAGTCCGGTTCGCCCGAGGTCCGCTCGCGAAGATACGAGAGGGCGCTACAGACGCTGATCAGATACCCACGCGCCCGATGCGGCTCCACGTTCGGAGCTACGCGCGGGTTGTAGGTGATCCATCCGCCCGAAGTGGGTTCGGGCACGAGGATCGTAGTCGGCAGCGTGGTGCCAGAGCCCATGTACCGCTGCTGGCTCATGATGAGCGCGAGCTGGTCACTCATCCCAGACTTGCAGCTGCTGCTCTCCGTCGCGATCACATCTCGAGTGACGGTCGCGTCGTAGACGCGGCTGCTGACGTTCTCTTCCGCGCAGGCAGAAGCGATGAGGAGAAGAGCCAGAATCGAAAGAGCCAGGCGAGAATCAGAGCGCATGTGCGCCTCCATGATCGGTTGGTCTGCCATCCGTCTCCAGCTAAAGCTAATCTTCAGCTGAGAACCCTAAGAAAGTAGCGTATTTTAATAAAAAAATCAATTCTGAGATACGAAAATAGCTGCACGTCACGGAGCGGCTATTTCCGTGAAGGGCAGCTAAGAAAGGAAGTGCCTTGAGAGGGGTCTGTTCAGCGATCTGGAGGCATCAGACGGTTGAACGCACGTACGAAGGCTTCTGCGACGCGTGACCCGCGTGGCGGGGGAAGGATCGGGAAGGTGGAGAGGCCGGCGGGCACCATGGTCGCGAGTAGTGCGGCGAAGGTGAGATTGCCTCGCACACGGTGGGCCCGTGCTGGAGCGGTGTTCTCCGTCAGGAACATGGCGTATTCCTGATCGCGGAGACGGTCCGGGTCGGCGAGGAACCGCTCGCGTGCCGCGTCCTCCTCCTGCCAGTTCCTGCTTCCGGGCACGTGTTCCTTGGCCATGTAGGGCCGGACGATCACTCGGTGGGGCCCGTAGGCGTTGCGGACGCTGTAGATGATGGCCGCGAGACCGTCTTGCCAGGTCTCGTTCGAGAACCCGACGACCATCAACATCTCTGTTCTCATGTTGGCGGTTGTGCAGGCATCGCGACAGAACTCGTAGTCGGTCAATGAATTGTGGCCCTTGTGGAGCCGCTTCCAGACCGCCTCGGATGCGCCGTCGACGCCGAAGCCGAGGGTGTGCAGGCCGTAGTCCCGCAGTCGGTGAAGGATCTGCGGATCGCCGTCGACTGCGCGCTTCGTGAGCTTGGTCGTCGCGAGCGCGCGTGCCTTGAACGCGATGCCGTGGGAAGCGGCGACCGTGTGGGCGATTCGGAGGGCCTCCTCCAGTTTCTCGGGCGTTTGGAGCGCGTCGAGATTGGAGAGGTAGACGTTCATCTCGCGCAGACCATTCCGCGCAAGGAAGCCCGCGATGTAGTCGACCTCATCCCTGAGTTGGTCGAAGTCCCGATAGGCTTCCCGCTTACCCTTGGAGGCCGCGCAGAAATCACACCGGTAGATGCACCCCTGTGAGGTGAACAGACAGAACTCTCTGGCGAGGTACGCCTTCACCAGTTCCGGGGGCATGCGCTCGAGCATCGGTCGCATCGAGACTTCGAATCGTCCCGGGATGCGCTTGAGCGTGAGGTCGAGAGCCTTCTGCAGGTCCTCATCACTCGCGACGTGCCGCACATCCCCGTAGACAGTCTCCGGGAAGATGCGGTTGAACTGGTCGTGGGTCAGACGGGTGACGCCCTCGCCACCAACCAGCACCGGACGGGTGTACCCCAGCTTCCGCAGCTCGAGGATTTGCTCGCGGACACGGGGGATGATCGGGGTTCCGAGGACCGTGAACCCGATGCGATCACTCTTCCTCACGATGTCATGCGTGCGCGGATCGTTCAGGTTGGTCAGGTTGAAGTCGAGGATCTCGACCTGGTACCCGCCCGCTTTGAGGAGTCTGCTCCCGAGGTTCACGATGGTACCCGGGAGGTAGACTTCCACCCGCCACTGATTGGCGGGTTGGATGAGGCAGATGAATTCAGTTCGTCTCACGTGATGGGACCTCCTTGTTCGCAGGCTGTAAAGACAGAGAACGCAGGACAACTCCATCATAATTCCCTCGATGAAGCAATGTAATAAAAGATTTTTGAGTGGGCACGATACCTATAAAAACACATCGCCCACGAACCGGAGGCGACGTGAGGCGTCGATATAAAATCGCAACACCCGCCAGGCAGAGTGCTGCCTCGGGCGGGTGGAGAGGGTTCCTTTCTTCACGTGGGGTTTGAGAATCGAAGCGAATCGATCGTTTTGAGGATCTCGAGCATCTTCTCAGGATCCTGGCTACGAGCGAGGTGGGTACGAAGACGTTCACGCGCCTCACGTACATGGGGGTAGTACAGGAGCTTGGCCACTACGACGGACAGGATGTAGCTCAGGAGGGCCAACCAGAGTCCCTCAACCCAGGTCAACCCAGGGAGGTACTCGGACAGGGTTCTGAAGGCCAGTGCGACGAGCAGGGGGCCAAGCAGGCCCCACAGCCATGGTTCAAGTAACGCCTCAAAAATTTCACACATCTCAACGTACAGGCAACTCAGCTCTTCTTGAAGCTCTTCGGGAAGGGTCTGAATGGCTCGAGAATTCCCACGCGGTATAAGAATCAAAATTCCACGACTCATGAACACTCTCCTTCAAAAGGGAAACGAGGGGTGTTCTAAATACCACGATTCGAGGAAAAAAGCAACCACTTCCTATCATTAGTATGTTAAGATTTGCCCATGTCTCTTACGTTCTACGTGGCGGGTTCTTCTGGAAGAGGAGAGGATATTCAGGCGGCGATTCAGATACTGAAAAAGCGGCTTTACAA
>CAZRDS010000074.1:4229-5246 GCA_964598895.1 uncultured Gammaproteobacteria bacterium
AGCCCATCCAACGGTGAAGCCGTATGAGAAAAACGAGTTACAAGCTCGTGAGTTTGCGGAAAGGGCGCTCGATGGAGCAAAAGATTGTGACGTTTTTATTCTTTTCCCAGAACGAGAGGGTGGTACAACGCAGTTTACCGAACTGGGAGCGGCAATATTTTCGAGCCGCGTCCAAAAAATATTTGTCGTTGGTTTGTTTAATGGACGTTCGCTCGCGTTCTTTCATCCACGTGTCATAAGGGTCGAAGGGTTAGAGGCTATTTGGCAGCAGCTTTGACACCCTTTTTAGGTCTGATTTAAAAAGCTGGTATCAACCCAATACTTCTTTGGTTCGTCTGCTTTTACCAACACATCGATGGTCTTTCGGCCTTGAATGAGAGGGGTCGGATCGTCCCAGAAATCTTCGCTCTTAAAACTATAGAGCGTTTGCGTGTTGGGATCTTTCCAGGAACTGATGATTTGATAGGGGGAGCGGTTGTTTACTTTAATGCTCCGATTCAGTTCCACGCCTTGCACATCAGCGAGAATGCGTTGGCCATGCTGCATTAACCAGATCTGGAGTTGTCGCCGGCGAATAAAGCTCACGATCAAGCCTACGCCCACAAGAAGAAAGACGACGCCAACAATCCCGCTGATAATAGGTCCGAGCCAAAGCTCCATGAAGGTGTTGATAATGGCTTTCTGCGGCTCAGTTGTTCGATACAAGATAGGGACCACGTCGCCTTCGCTAAAAGAGGGGGGATTGGTTGAAAGGGTAGACTGAACCGTATGGCTCTTCCCGTCTTCCGACTGGAAACGAAAGAGTGGACTATAGCTGGGACCGCTGGAGCGCGATTTGGATGACGAGCTCCAATGCGGCACCATCTGTATGACAACTCCTTCGGTTTTTAGGCCGTGTTGCAAGAGGCCGACGCTAGACATGCTGAAATAGCCGCTCAGGATAAGACAGGGGAGGCTAATCACGGCAAAAAATCCACCCAAGATCGCCTGAATGTTCTTCAAGAAAGTGCGGGACAT
>CAZRDS010000075.1:0-1765 GCA_964598895.1 uncultured Gammaproteobacteria bacterium
TGGTGCTTACGCTGGCATCAATATCAATCGACGTACAACTGTTCGATACCACATAGTCCTGATCAACGACGGTATCCGTCAGAATCGAACAGACTGCCGCATGCGCAACAGGCGCCGAAGCAAAAAAGACAAAACCCAGACCGAGCGCTCCGAACACAGAGATCTTCTGCAAAAAAGACATGATTGCATTATACCATTTTTATCTCTTTTTCGGTCGTTCACGGGGAGTTACTTTCTTAGTAGACTAGCTACTTAAGAGCACCCTCCTCATGAACATTAGCCAACGCGCAAAACGGACCCCAACCCTCCCAACACAAAGGGACACAGCAACGATTCGCCGATTAGAACAAGAAGGGACCCGCGTCTGGAAACTCCACCAAGGCGACCCTCAATTCTCCACTCCCGAGGTCCTCTACCGTGAACTGAAAGACTACTCAGAAAAAACGCTGGGCTATCCTGGGGCTGCTGGCATCCCAGAGCATGTGGCCGCCTGGAAAAAGATGTATGCGGATCAAGGAATTGAAAGCCAGTCCCTCCACCTCATTCCCACCTGCGGAGCCGCCGAAGCCATTCACATGGCGCTCTTCACGATCACGGATCCAGGAGATGAGGTGCTCGTCTTTGAACCTATCTATAGCGGATTCTCGGTGATCGCCGGAATGCTCGACTGTCGCTTTGTTCCGATTCAAACACGTTTTGCATCGGACTTCGCCCTTCCTGATCAAAAAACCTGGGTAGAGAAGATGACGGATCGCACAAAAGCACTCATCCTGATCAACCCAGACAATCCAACCGGCCGCGCTCTTACACTCGCCCAGATGGAACAGGTAGCTCTGTTCGCAGAAGCACACCAACTTACGCTGATTATTGATGAAACCTACCGTGAGCTCCTCATGGATCTTTCTGCTCCATCTGCCTGCGCCCTTTCTCTCGCACGTTTTCATGATCGCCTCATCGTGATTGATAGCTTATCGAAACGGGCCGGTGTGCCAGGCATGCGGCTCGGAATCCTTGCAACGTACAATACAGAGCTCCACCAAAACGCCCTCAAGTTTGCCATGTCTCGCTCAGGGACAAGCCGCATCGAACAACGGATCTCCATTCCGCTCCTCACCGAAGGAACGGAACTTGTCACACGAAACCACAGGGAACTCTGCGCGCGCATCGAAGCTGCAGTACAAGCGCTCAAAGAGATACCCGGTGTAGAGTTATTCGAGCCGCAGGGAGGCATGTTCGTGATCGTGAAAATTCCAGGGATCAATACACAGGACCTTCTTCGCTTTTTCCTGAACACGTTTCGCCACGAGGGCCAGACCGTGTCGTTTCTTTCGCTAGAAGATTTTTACATTTCAAACGACCAAGGCAAAGAAGAGCTACGTATTGCCGCTATTTACCCCGCAGAAAAGATGAAAGAAGCGATTGAGATCTTCAAACAAGGCTTGAACGCCTACCGTTCTCAGTAACAATACACCCAAGAACACACATAAACATTGACAAAATGCTTATATTATGATATAATCGCTTCTTGATTTTCGTCTTCTCCGTCCCCTTTTTGAAAGAACTTTTTCAAAAAAAGAACGGAGATGAGGACAACCTCTCTTGTCTCCAAAACGTCAACGCCGAACAGGCAGAAAGCGGTATCGTACGATGATCTCTCCCAACGCGAACTCTGGACTTCATCGCCTTGCAACCTGGTTGAAGTGGAATAGCCACTTCAACGGCGCGCTCTGGATCTACTTCATCGCGACCTTCCTCCTCACCCGCT
>CAZRDS010000075.1:1775-4576 GCA_964598895.1 uncultured Gammaproteobacteria bacterium
AGATCCCGGTGCTCGCGGTCTACGTGATCGCGCGCCTGGCATTCGACGTGTGGGGCGACCTGGCCGTCTGGCACCTCGCCGAGACGCGCCTCGGGGCGGTCTGGTACTCCCTGAAGCACAACTGGCTCCTCCTCGCCCTGTTCGCGCTGATGATCCTCCATCGGCACGGCGTGAGCTGGGCCTTCTGGGCCATGCTCGGCTGCCTCGGGCTCCACTGGGCCCTCGGCAAGCGCAAGCCGAAGGAACCGATCGACGACTGACACTACTCTGGGCACATCTGCCCGTTCACCCACCTGCGGCCCCACTGGCTTCAGGTGGGTGTCGCATTTTAAAAGCACTCATCCAAATTCAAGATCAAACGCGTGATGATCTAACCCCGTGGAACACTGAGTCTAGCACTTAAATTTTTTTGACCACTCTCCAAGCCGCATCAAAATACTTATACCAAACCAGGCTCATAAGGAAGAACAAAACTCCCCACGTTCCGTATTGCCAGATATTCACACGTGGGTCTACCAGAATATCATTTTGTTGAACGGGGTTCAGCCTTACTAAGATCACTCCTGTTGGATCACCGATCTGCATAGTAGATCTAGTGAGTTGCTCCTGTGATAATTGCACTCGCTGAATATATTCCCGATTCTTATAGGTGAAGTGCAGTGGAACAGAACGGTTCAATTTATATCCGAGCATCACCTCAGATCTCTGATAGGTTCCTTGTATTTCCGTCCAGTCCGCCGCCTGGACATACCAACGCACGATGTAAAAAAGCGAGAAGACGAGGTACAGGACCGAAAGAAATAATCCTATACATACGCCTACAGCCTTTATCTGCACGGGGGTCAAACGGAATTTGTTCTGATTTTGATCAAAAGAAGGTTCCATGCGTAAAGTGTTACAGAGCCTGCTTCTCCTGTCTATCTTCCCACATCTGTTAATCTTGTTCCGTATGCCTCGCCCCACCCTCATCCCCTGTTGGAAAAAGATTTATCTTTTTCTCGTCGATAAGCGTACTGACTGGAAACCCAAGGTCTTTCTTGTATTCGCCGTGATCTATTTAGTGTGGCCAATCGATCTTGTCCCCGATCTTATTCCGTTCTTGGGGTGGTTGGATGATCTGGGCTTCGGAGCACTTGCCGTATGGTATGTGGCGCGTACCGCTAGTCAGTACATCGAGCCTCGGGACTAGATACGGACACACCGCTTTACTCTCCCAACACACCAGAGTACGGTAGAAGTGCCACTTTCATTCATCTTCTCTCATCCTATGGAACACAAGAACAATGAAGTCGCGCCTCGCTCATCTCATTGGGTGGCCGCGTTGCTTGCCGGTCTTGCTACCGGTGTCGCCGCAGGTCTCTTTATCAATTCGAAAAAAGGCAAAGAACTGAGCAAAGAGGCAAAGAAAATGGCCGTACAATTGCAAAAACAGCTCGGGAAGAAGCTTGAGAATATCAAAGACTTAACGCAAGAGAAATACGCGGAACTCGTAGATGATATCGTGGACCGCTATACCAGCACGAAAGAGTTAGCCGAGGACGAACTGACAAAATTAAAGGAATATCTTTTGGAAGCCTGGGACGGCATCCAAGAGCAGTTGCAGGCTGACAAAGAAGAAGAGGAAAAATAATGGATTCTTACGTATCTTCGCACATAATTCATCCCCTACAGCGACACACAAAAGCACTTCTCCTCTGAGAGGTGTTTTTGTCTGTCGACTTTCCCTCGATCTGCAAGGAAGCTAAGATACACCTCAATATGCCTGCTCAAAAACCCCGTAAAACCGTTGGTCTCGCACTCGGCAGTGGAGGAATCCGTGGGTTGGCGCACGTCGGCGTAATCAAAACCCTCCTGAAGCATCACATTCCGATCGATTTTATTGCTGGATCCAGTATCGGAGCTTGGGTTGGAGCAAACTACGCGCTCTTCCAAGATATCCAACGCTTGGAGGAATTCACGGTGAATAAAAAGGAAGAAAAATTGCGCACCTTATTTGAGCCCTCTCTAAAAGGTGGGTTTATCGGCGGTGAACGCACACGTGCGCTCCTCCTTGAGTGGCTTGAAGACGCTTCCTTTGAAGAAACGCAGATTCCTCTGTCCGCGGCGGCCACCGAGATCTACACACGTGAATCGGTTGTGTATTCCAGTGCGGCCTTGGTTCCGGCGGTGCAAGCGAGCATGGCCGTACCAGGTCTCTTTAAACCTGTTTCCTACCACGGACGCGTTCTGATCGACGGCGGAGTATCGAACCCGGTTCCAAGCGACGTCGTGAAACGTATGGGAGCAGACATCGTGATTGCGGTAAACCTCGATCGCATTCCGGAAGACTCTGAAGAACCCACAACAGGTCTCGGATTCCTGTCGGTTGCAAGCCGAACCATCGAGATCATGCGCTACCATCTTGCCAATGCCTCCATCCATTCTGCTGACGTCGTAATTGAGCCCCTTGTTCAAAGCTATTCCAGTTGGGCCCAGTATTTCACAAAAGACGTTGGCCCTGAAATTGTCGCTATTGGGGAAAAGGAAACAGAAAAGATTATTCCGGAACTGAAGAAATTGTTACGATGAGCCTCTTAGGTCCTCTATGTCTGCCCTCTCGCTTCGACCTGCCTATATTCCACTCGTTCAGAAACCATTCTGTTGCAACGCCACATGTCTGCAAATGATTTTATATCGTCGCCGCTTGGGATTATTCGATCAAGAATTACTCGCCCATTTTTTGAAGGTGAAAATCACACCAGAAGCACAAGCATACTTTACCCAACCGTTTGATCTGTGCCCATCCGAAGCAGAGGAGGTAG
>CAZRDS010000075.1:4586-4889 GCA_964598895.1 uncultured Gammaproteobacteria bacterium
CTTATCAAATTCCGCTTACAGCACAAAGTGTACGAGCATCCGAAATCCCTGATCTTGCTCGCTTCATCAGAGACCATCTTGAAGCAGATCATGACTTATGGATCGAATATAAATCTCATGAGATTCACTCTGAAGAGGCCATCCACGATAATGTCATTGAAAGCATGACCCAGAGCGAAGAAAAGACATCCTTTGTCCTCATAGATCCTTACAGCGAACATAAAACACGTTTTGAAGTTTCCCTTGAGAAAGTTCAACGCGCTATCTCGGCTCAATTCGATCGAGAAAGTGGCTTTCTTGTTA
>CAZRDS010000076.1:0-3147 GCA_964598895.1 uncultured Gammaproteobacteria bacterium
AGCGTACGATTCACATTCGTAAGGTCGGTGGTTCGATCCCACCAACGTCCACCATCAAAAACACTGCCAAATAGGCGGTGTTTTTGGCTTTATGTAAATGAAAAATGAGCGTCTCAAAATATATAGTAATATCATATTATTTCTTGGTTGACGCCAGGCTGACATAACCCACCGACGGTTAATCAAAAATTGGCTTGAACTAGCTTAGTGCAACTCGAACCATATCGTTTATACCACCGTCGCAAATACAATTTTCAGCAAAACTCTACAGCAAACTAAAGGAAGACATCTACGAGAGTGCTATCTGCATTTCATTAAAACGACAAACACCCGCACCGAGCAGTGACTCCCAGTTCGGGTGTCCGTCGGGGGCGAGTGTTGTTCGCTCCTAGTCTTTTTCCACCTCCTTACTCACAGTGGTTTTCTCTACCAGTGCCTGCAGCCACCAGCGCTCTTCCGTGGGACGGAGCGCAGGCGGGGTTTCGCTGTAGCACCACTCCTCGGGAGTTGCCTCACCGAGCGATTGCCACCGTTCCAGGTGACACTGATCTTCTGCCATGGGACCGTAGCCCACCCATACCGTGCCCCCGCTATTGGGACCCGGAGTCACCCGATAGGTGATATGGATGGTGTCTTCGGTCCACGTGCAGTGGATCACGATCCCCTCGTCGAACTCGAGGGTTGCTGCGTTCACCCCACTTCCGTCTGCTCGACAGACCTCGATTGCCCCCGGAGGAGGCCATACATTCGGTCCGTCGAAATCATCCAGGTTATAGGGCGAGGTCTCGTCGTCCCGCGAGAGCCATACATCAGGCGGATCAAACTTATTCGACATGCTGCATCTCCTGTGTAGCGCGGCTGAATCGCCTCGCTTAGAAATAGGAGACGTGACCCCTCTCACTCGACCAGTTTTCTGATCAGTTAAGAGGGACGCCGCGAGTGCACCGAACACGTGTTCGGTGGTGCGGCTCAGGAGAAAGGGCGGGATCAGTTCTCGGAATCGTCGGTCTCGGCGAGCTGCTGAGCGAAGAGCGGGGCTGCGATACGGTCCGCCGCCTGATGTCGAGCCCTGAGGCGTCGACCTTCCTCTTCAGCTTCCTCGATCGTGATCTCCCAGGGCTTGCGTCCTTTACGAACGGTGAGCTCAGGGGCGGGAACAGGCACAGAGTCAGTCTTCTTCTCCATCGAAACCTCCACGCATGACATGGAGCCAAGATCGTCCCTATCCTCTTCTGGAGGACAAGATCCGTTCATTAGCTTTCACCCACCATGCTTGTTTTGGAGTATGGATAACGATGGGTGTGGTTCAGATGGAAAGAACTGACCGTTTGAAATAAACAGTGGCGAGTCCGAGAGGTCCTGAGTGCGGTCGCGAGCTGCACGCAGGACCCCCCGGTCACTTGCGATCGATGCGCCGCGCAACGAGGAGGACGCTCGATGACGACGATCAACCGTAGAGGACAAGGGTCTCGGACTCGCCGGCAGCAGGACATTCTCGATGGGGTTCAATACGTAGTCGTGTGACTAATAGTGTCGCACTCTTTCGGGCTGAACAGCGAGTCTCCGGCTACCGGCCGTGGCGAAATGGCTAAACGTGCAACAGGGGAGAGTGACACCTTCTCTCATTTTTGTCAATGAATAGGCATGTAACGACTAGTTTAGTAGGATAAATTGAGATGGTGACAGTAACACCAAAACGCCACCAAATGGTGGGCGTTTTGGCAGATCTCAGTCGACACAGGTTGCAGAGTCAGTGATTGGCTAGATCACCATCCTCCCCGCGTAGTACTGTCAGTTCCGAAAACCGGAGGCCTGTGGCGAAGACCTTGGTGCAAAGCTGGCCAGCGTGGTCTAGTCGATTGGTAACTGAGTCGGAACCTCGCCGTCTAGAATCTGTGACGCTTGCTGTATCAACTCGGCCCACTCGTGTGGGTTGACTCCGAAGTGCGCACACAACGTCTCTCCCAGGGATCTTCGGAAGAGATTTAAGTCAAGGCGCTGCTTTCTGGCAAAATCCTGAAAGTCTGGCGGCATTGAAGTCGCATTCTCCTTCGCATAGTGTAACAGTTCATCGCGAACATGCTCTACTCGCCCTTGAATCAAAACATTGATGTGACGCAACATTTCTCGCACCCGTTTTCGTTCTTGTTCTTGTTTAAGCTGCTCCGGGGTGAGTTCAGGTACGGTTTCTGATTCCACTGATCGAATCGGGGCGGAAGACTCTCGGTACATATAAGGATCAAATTAATAGTCAGGTACTGAGCAAGAAGCGCTACAGGCGTCCCATTTGCAGTTATCGGAATCCTATCGCCGTCGCAGATGAGAGGTCAAGCCTTAGAATGCTCTTCCGCGAACGCGGCAGCACCGCAATGTTGCGGGCAATCCGGGTCATCGACGCTCTGTAGAATCTTGGAAACAACGGACGAGGTTGTGCCGATCAGGATAATCACGACCGGAGCTTCGGGTCGGTTCCGCTGTATGTCGTGCTACGGGCCGCCCGGAACGAGATGATCAAGACGGACACCATCGCTACATGAAACGCAAAACACTCACCAAAGCAGGTGAGTGTTGCGGCAGATTCCGGTTGACACTAGGTTGACACTGAATAGTAGTTTTAGATCGTTTCGGATCTGTTCGATGAGTTAAGTCAGAAGAGAAAATTGCTTTTACTATGGCCTCGGATTGGCTCGGACAGGGTCAGGTCTAGCTTTCAGTACTCAGGTTCGATCCCACCAACGTCCACCATCAAAAAGCTCCGGGAAACCGGAGCTTTTTATTTCGCTTATTTTAGCCAAATTTTGCGAGCGCATTATTTTTTCGACTTAGATTAATAGTAGCAGGTTTATAATATAATGTCAATAGCGAGCGTTTTATTCCAATGCTCACGCATTTCACGTCGGTATGTTATTCTTCGTTCATATTCTTATGTCCGGTTTTTTTGAACGCGCCAAGGGAAAAGAGCAGCCCATTCCGTTTGAGCTCTTTACGTTGTCACAAGATCATACAGAAAAGGACATTGAGGCAGAGATCAGACGACGTGGGCTCGTCAGTGTCACGGAAAAAGACGAGGTCCGAGCCTATGTGGAGCAACACCCTTGGACATCTGGTCCACGGATTTTTGCTGGGTTTGGAAACTTTTATTTTATG
>CAZRDS010000076.1:3159-4524 GCA_964598895.1 uncultured Gammaproteobacteria bacterium
AAAAAGGCATCCAAAGCTGCTTGCGTGATCGAACCTTTGGGTCACAGCAGGAAGTGAATATAGAGCAATTTTTTCTCAAAGATTCGATCATTACTTGGAAGGCGGGAACACGGTTTTTGGTAAAACGGGCAGTGGAAAGGAATAATTGAATAAAAACAGTTCTTTTGCTATCTTACTAACCGTATGACTCTTCTGCTCGCCTTAGGGATTGGTATCTTGGTCTTGATCGTGGGGGTTGTGATCTACCAGATCGCCCTGCAAATCCTCGACGAGGGCGATTATTTCTTTTACGCCGTCGCTTTTTTCTTGGTGCTCTTCTTGGTAGCAGGTGTTGCACTGTACTTCCTGTTACCTCGTCCTCCGGGCAAGGCACATTTGACCTTGCTTGCGCCGGACCATTTGGTAGACGGTCTGCGTACCTTCGCGGATTTGCCGTACGCTTCACCTGCCGGCTCTGCGATTACCTATTCGGGGGAGTAACAGAAATAAGAAAAGAGACGTTCCAAGAGGAACGTCTCTTTTCTTATTTCTTATGCTGGAATCGTTGCGTGAAGCGCTTCTTCGTGAGGTTGCTTGCCTTCAAGAAGCTCTTTTAAGCGCGTGTAGCCCATCGAGGGGGCGGAGCCGTAGCCATTCCAGGCGAGTCGTGCCAATCCCCCAGAGCGTTTCCAATCGAGGAGCCATTCACTTAGGGTTTCGAGTTCGAGTGGAGGAAGGCCCGCTTGTACTCCGCGAACCCAGGCGTAGCGCGCTTCTTCTTGCCCACCCATGCCGGGTTGGATGATGACGGGGATGCCGAGACCGACAGAGAAGACCCAAGGGTTAGGGGTGGTCCATAAGACGTCCATTTCAGGGAAGCATTTGGTAAAGGCGGTAAATGCTATAGCTTCGTCTGCGTGTGCGTGAACGATCACGGCAGAGCCAAGGTGGCGATGGAGTGTTTGGTTGCGCGCCATGGCTTCGATTGAGCCAGCGCGCCCAAGATCGGTGCCAGTGAAGATATGGAGGATGAGTTCACCACTACGAATGGCTTTTCCTGCACCTTCTAAGAAACGCAAAATGTCTTGGGTGCGCCAGCCGCTATCCATGATGACCCCGAGCGTGAGTGGACGCTGGCTGCGAACATGTTTTTTGTGGGGTTGGAAAATACTCTCTGGGTCTAGCCGAGCGATGCGTGCTTCGACGTCTGCATGAAGACCCTTGGACGAGATGCAGGCAGACGGGAAGGGGAGTCCAAAGTAGTGAATGTTGGTACTAGGGACCCCGTAGGCCTGGAGACGGGCTTCCGCTGTTTGAGTGGGAACGATCCACTGAATGCGAGTCTGAGCGGGTTCGAGCGGAGCCCAAGCACGTGAAGGATCTGCC
>CAZRDS010000077.1:0-4512 GCA_964598895.1 uncultured Gammaproteobacteria bacterium
CGAGAGGAGTGTGCATATTA
Source organism: uncultured Gammaproteobacteria bacterium (assembly GCA_964598895.1). GTDB lineage: Bacteria > Patescibacteriota > Patescibacteriia > 2-12-FULL-60-25 > 2-12-FULL-60-25 > JAGOTP01. The sequence continues at coordinate 21 of CAZRDS010000077.1, forward strand.
GACGGTGGTTGGGGTTTCATCCCGACGGAGATCCCAGAGATAGTACCCAAAAGCTGTACCCGCGATGAGAAGCACAATGGCAACCTTGAACAAGAAGCGCGTGCCAAGTTCTCCTGACAGGAGTGAGCCCACGAGAATAATCAAATCGACGATGATACTGACCGCGGCGATGAAGAGTGTGAGATAGGTCAACCATTTTCGCACTTTGGACCCGCGTTTCTGTGGATCCTGCTCAAGTCCCTTGTTTAAGATGCGGCTGAGCACCACAAAAATCGGGAAGGTGATGATAAGTGAGGCGGTGGAAGCACGAATCGTCGAAAGCGTGCCGCTGCCGCTATACGGTCCTTGGAGCACGTCTGGAATGGCTCGTTCTACAAAGGTAAAAAGCAGGGTGCCAAAAGATACGGCAGTAATGTAGAGCGTGAGAAACAAAACGAGATACAAGAAGGCTTCACGTGCGGACAGATAAGGCTCACGACGTGGAACAGGCAGGGCGAATCCTTCGACCAGAACGAATTTTTGGAGTGAGGCAGTAATTTCTTCATCCAACCAACCTGCTTGTTTTAAGGCGTGCGCGACTTGGTCTTTGGTCTGACCCTGTTCGAGTGCGCGTTGGAGAAATGGTTGAAGATCGTAAGCCATAGGAGGTTAGGCGAGTTTCTTCTTTTGAAGCTCTGTTTGGATGAGGCCGAGGAGGGCTTCTTTTCCTGTACCGGTACGTGCGGAAAAGAAAATGGCGGTAGCGTTTATCCCTTGGCGTATAAGCGCGTTGTGCAGCTGTGCCTTTTCAGATTGGGAGAGTTTGTCCGCTTTGTTAATGACCAAGATCCAAGGTAATTTTTGTTCTTGGAGATAGAGAGCCATCTCGCCATCAAGAGGGGAGTCCAAGCCGACGGCCGCATCGATCACGAGCAGAATAAGGGCGGGCGGCATGAGCAGGGTATCGTAGATCATCTGTTCAAGCTCACCTCGTTCTTTTTTGGACTGTTTGGCGTAGCCGTAGCCTGGAAGGTCGAGCAAAGAAAACGACTTCCCGAAGGTATAGCGATTGATGAGGCGGGTGCGCCCTGGGGTGTTACTTGTGCGGGCAAGGTCCTTTTGACCGCCTAAACGGTTGACCAGGCTTGATTTTCCGACGTTTGACCGGCCCACCAGCGTGATGTGCGGGAGGGTATCGGGAAGGTCTTTTGGGGTTGGATAGCTGCGTTCAAACGCGGCTGGAGTAATAGACATGGTCTGAGAGTAGCAAATTTGGCAGAAAACCCACAGAGGGGCATCCTAAGGGTCTATGTCCACCTGGAATGAGATCCAACAAGCGTCCATTGACCTACACCGCAAACACCGAGGCGTGATTCAGATGCAGGCCAAACTCGAGATCCGGAATCGGGAAGATTTGACCCTCGTCTATACCCCGGGCGTTGGGGCGGTTTCGAGCCTGATCGCCGAACGCCCAGAAGAAGCGGATGATCTGACCTGGCGCAAGAATACGGTGGCTGTGATTTCGGATGGATCGGCGGTTTTGGGCTTGGGGAATATTGGTCCGGCGGCTGCTTTGCCCGTCATGGAAGGGAAGTGCGCGATCTTTAAGCGCTTTTCTGGGATCGATGCGGTGCCGCTCGTCTTGAATACCCAGGACCCAGAAGAAATCATCAACATTGCGATCGCGCTGGCACCCAGTTTTGGTGCACTCCAGTTTGAAGATATTTCGGCGCCGCGTTGTTTTGAGATTGAGCGTCGCGTGCAAGAGGCATTGGAGATTCCGGTGATGCACGATGACCAGCACGGAACCGCGATTGTGACATTAGCGGGCCTCATGAACGCTTTGAAGGTGGTTGGGAAGCAAATGGCGGAGGTCCGCATTGTACTGAATGGCGCAGGAGCGGCAGGGGTGGCGATTGCAAAGCTTCTGTATAGCGTCGGGGTGAAAGAATTGATCGCGGTTGATCGTACGGGTGCCATTTATGAGGGGCGTGAAGGGCTCAATGCCGAGAAAATCCTCCTCGCGGCTTTTACGAATCGTGACAAGCGTACAGGAAGTCTATTGGACGTGGCGCAGGGAGCAGATGTCTTAATCGGGATCAGTGCAGCCGGAGCATTTACGGAAGAAGTTATTCGCGTCATGGCTCCGCAGCCGATCGTGTTCGCGCTTGCCAACCCTGTTCCAGAGATCATGCCGGATGTTGCTGCTCGCGCAGGAGTTGCCGTTCTCGCGACGGGGCGTGGAGATTTTCCGAACCAAGTGAACAACGCACTTTGTTATCCAGGATTGTTCCGCGGCATGTTGGACCATGGTGTGAAAAAAGTAACAGACGAAATTAAACTACGCGCGGCACGAGCGATCGCCTCGATGGTGCCGCATCCAACGGCAGAGACCATTATCCCAACGATGTTTGAGGAAGGGTTGCACGAAACAGTGGCGAAGAGCGTGCTCGGCTAGGGAGGGAAAAATTGGCGAAAACGCGTCGTTCCATCGAAGGAATGTTTTCTGCTATACTAAGGTCTGTCTTCGGTCTTTATGATCCTTCTTGAGCACGTCTCTAAAGTCTATTCCTCGGGTGACCCGGCGCTTCAGGATGTATCTCTGCATATCGAGTCGGGAGAATTTGTGTCGATCGTGGGTCAAAGTGGAGCGGGGAAGACGACTCTGGCGAAGCTTTTGATCGCAGAAGAACAGCCGACCAAGGGCCGAATCATTATCGGAGGCTGGGACATTACGCACATCAGTGCGCGCGAGGTTCCGTATCTACGGCGACAGTTGGGGGTGGTCTTTCAGGACTACAAACTCTTGCGTCAAAAGACTGTCTACGAAAATGTGGCATTTGCGCTCGAGGTGGCCGGGGCTTCGGCCGCTCGCATTCGCGAGGTGGTCCCTCAAGTGCTCACGATTGTTGGGTTGAGTGACAAAGCAGACCGTTTTCCGACCCAGATTTCGGGAGGGGAGCAGCAGCGGGTTGTGATCGCGCGTTCGCTGGTTCATCGCCCAAAGATTCTCTTAGCTGACGAACCAACGGGAAACCTCGACACCGTCAACACGCAAGAGATCGTGAACTTACTCATGAAAATCAATGCCTTTGGAACCACGATCGTGCTTGTCACGCACAACCGTGAGATCGTGAACGCAGTGCGACGGCGCGTGATCACGCTGAAAGACGGCCGGATTGCGACTGACCATGAGAAAGGAAAATACCACTTGCCCGTATGATCCGCACGACCCTTCGTATTCTGAAAGCGTCACTTCGTAACTTGTGGCGGAATGGGTGGATCAGTTTGGCCACGATTTTCGTGTTTTCGTTAGCGCTGCTCTCGGTAAACGTGTTGCTTGGGGTGCAGTCGATCGTGGGTTCGGTCGCTCGGTCTTTGGAGGACAAAGTAGACGTTACGATCACCTTTAAACCAGACACACCACCAGCCCTGGTCTCACAAGCGCATTTTTTTGTACGTTCCTTGCCGCAAGTGAAAGACCTAGTCGATATCAGTCCAGAGCAGGCGCTCACAGAATTCAAAAATCTTCACAAAAACGATCCAAACGTCTTGGAAGCCTTGAATGAAGTTGGAGGAAATCCGTTGGGGGCAAAGCTCGTCATCAAAGCGCGGCATGCGGATGAATACCCATTCCTCTTGCAAGCGATTCAAAATCCACAGTACCAACCTTATATCGAGCGTCAGACCTATGACCGCCACGAAGGGGCCATCGCGTTGGTAGAAAAAGCGGGTCAGCAAGTTCGTTTGTTCGCCTCGGCGCTGATTGCGCTCTTTGCGTGCTTCGGTCTTTTGATGGCCTTCAACGCGATCCGTGTGGCGATCTATACCCAGCGTGAAGAGATCGGCATTATGCGCTTGGTCGGGGCCTCGAACGCCTATATTCGCGGACCATTTATTTTGGAAGGGGTGTGGCTGGCGGTCATTGCCTTCGCGTTTTCTGCTGTCGCGACCTATGTGATGATCGTGTGGAGCGAGCCACTGTTTTTCCGTGTTTTGGGCTTGGACGGGGGAGTGCGAGCCTTTTTCCAGGAGCGTTTGTCGCAGATTGTGGCGATCGAAGGGGGTGGTTTGGTGCTCTTAGCCATGCTCTCTTCCGGAATTGCGGCAGGCAGGTATAGTAAACGCTGATGCTACGATCCACGCTCTTCTATGTTTAGACCGGAATCAAAACGAGTAATGAGAGAGGCTCCACGTGCCGTGGAAGCCGTGCCAACAGCGCCTCAATTCATCCAGAGCTTGAGACGGCACGTGGGCGCGAGCGGTCCTTCGGATACGATGAAAGCCTTGATTTTGGGGTTTGCTACGGTGACGGGTTGTGCGTCGGCAGTGGATGGCCGATCTGTGCTGGGGCAGGCGGAGACAGCAGCGCCGACACATGAAATACGGTTACAGCGCCTACGGAGTCATTTGCCCACAGAACGGATGCACGCAGCTCAGGCATCTGAAGGAGCCCCTACAATCGATGCACATGGAATTCAAGAATTCCTTGGTATCAAAGATGAGCCCTTCG
>CAZRDS010000078.1:0-4368 GCA_964598895.1 uncultured Gammaproteobacteria bacterium
AATACGCTCTAATCTCCTATGTCACGTAGTCTTAAGAAAGGTGCTTTCACCGATGCCAAGCTTCTTGCAAAGGTCATCGCTCAGAAAGCCGGGGATAAAACCCCCATCAAGACGTGGTCTCGCGCTTCGACGATTACGCCTGAGATGGTTGGCAAAACCATGGCTGTTCATAACGGCAAAATGCACGTGGCATTCGTCGTGGTGGAAAACATGGTTGGACACAAGCTTGGAGAATTTTCTCCAACGCGTAAGTTCGTGCGTCATGGTGGTAAGTTAGCCAAGACGACCGATGCTCCTGCCGCTAAGCCAGCTGCTCCTGCAGCTGCAGCCAAGAAATAATCTATGGAAGCTCACGCATTTCTCCGTTCCCTCCGCATGTCGCCACGTAAAGTACGTTTGGTGATTGATGCGGTTCGTGGAAAGTCTGTGAAGGACGCGGACATCCGCTTGTCTCTCATGAAAAAGGGTGCTGCTTTGCCGGTACTCAAACTTCTGCGTTCTGCTGTTGCTAACGCTGGACACAACTTCAATCTTCCACCTGAATCGCTGTACGTGAAAACGATCACCGCGGACGGAGGAACGACCTTGAAACGTTCTCGCCCACGTGCCTTTGGCCGTGCAGCGCCGATTCGTAAGCGCACAACGCATATTACGATTGTGGTTGCTGACCGTGCAGATCAGCCAGTTAAGAAAGCGGTCGTAAAGAAAGAGAAGGTTGAAAAGCCAGTGGTTCGCGCTAAGAAGTCAGCCTCTCCAAAGGCCTAACTCCTATGGGACACAAAGTTCATCCATTTGTATTTCGCCTTGGGACCACAACGCAGTGGCCGTCTCGCTGGTTTGCGCGCAAAGAATCCTTCAGCCAACAGTTACAGCAAGACCACGAAATTCGTTATTACTTCATTGAGCAATTGAAAGATGCGGCGTTGAACCGTGTTGATATCGAACGCTCACGTGGAAATATTACCGTCACGCTTTTCACTGCCAAGCCAGGTGTAGTGATTGGGCGCTCCGGTGCCGGCATCGACGAACTTCGTAAGAAGGCAACGAAGAAGTTCTTCCCAATGCAGCGCGGCAAGGTGCTTTTCACAGTTGCTGTGCAAGAAGTTTCTCGCCCAGGAGTTGAAGCTCAGCTCGTCGCTCAAGGAGTGGTCCAAGACCTCGAACGTCGTATGGCGTTCCGCCGTGTCTTGAAGATGACCCTCGAACGCGTCCGCAAAGCGGGTGCGCTCGGTGCACGTGTCTGTGTTTCCGGTCGTTTGAACGGCGCAGAAATCGCTCGTACAGAAAAACTTGGTTGGGGGAAGATCCCTCTGACCAACCTTCGCGCAGATATCGACTACGCTACAGGGACAGCTCACACGATCGCGGGTGCGATCGGAGTCAAAGTCTGGATCTACCGTGGAGATATTTTCGCTCAGGACCGTTTGTCACAGTACCAGCCAAATACACCAGCTCGTGGTGGTCGCACAGATCGCTCCGGTGATCGTCGCGATGGTGGGGCACGTCGTCCAATGAACCCAGCGAACAGCGCTCCACGTTCTCAGCCAGCTACTGCTCCTGCTGCTCCCGAAGCAACAGAAGTGCACGCTGCCTAATCGAACCCCAGCATTATGTTGATTCCTAGCAAAGTCAAACACCGCAAGTGGCACAAAGGCCGCGCGCGCAACATCCGTACAGCTTCCGACAAGATTGAAATCGCCTTTGGATCACACGGTCTGAAAGCAATCACTCCATCCTGGGTCTCAAGCCAACAGATCGAAGCGGCTCGTCGTGTGCTCACGCGTTACATCAAGAAGGGAGGCAAGGTCTGGATTCGCGTCTTCCCAGACCACCCAGTCACGAAGAAGGGAAACGAAGTACCGATGGGATCTGGAAAAGGAGCGGTTGACCACTACGTCGCCGTTGTACGCCCTGGAACAGTCGTCTTTGAAATCGATGGTGTCACCGCAGATGTCGCCAAAGAAGCGATGGAAAGTGCAGCATTCAAACTTTCCAGCGTCTGTAAGTTCATCTCAAAATAACTATGGACATGAAAGAGATGCTCACCCAGACGTCAGAGGAGCTCGTTCGTCTGCTCGGAGAAGCCGAGCGCACGGAGCAAGATCTTCGTCGCAAACTCGCTTTACGTAGCTACACCAAGACAGCAGATGCTCTCACGGCACGTCGTGAAGTTGCTCGCTTGCAAACAGCGATCGCTCAGCAGAAGCGTTCCCCAATCGTATGATGAATCCTCCTCCACTTACCCCTCACCGCCGTCTCCAGGGAGTCGTTGTATCCAACAAGATGCAATCGACAACTGTTGTGCGTGTGGACCGTCGTGTCGCTCACCCGAAGTACGGCAAGTACTTCACTGTGTCGAAGCGTTTCAAAATCCATTCTCCAGAGGTAACGCTTGATCTCGGTGACATTGTCCAGTTCGAGGAGTGCCGACCTATTAGCCGCGACAAACGCTGGCGCTATATCGCAACCTTGAAGAAGGTCGCCTAACCCTCTCTTATGATTCAACACCGATCGATGCTCGTCGTCGCGGATAACTCAGGAGCCAAGCTCTTGCAGTGTATCGGCGTACATGGCGGCTACAAGATGCGCTACGCGCGCCTTGGGGACGTGGTGACCTGCGTCGTGAAGGAGGCAGCTCCACGTGGTTTGGTAAAAAAGTCTGACATCGTCCATGCCGTGCTCGTGCGCATTCGCAAGGAAACACGCCGTGTCGATGGAACCTATATTCGTTTCGATGAAAATGCAGCCGCTATTATCGATCCGAAGTCGCTTGATCCAAAAGGAACGCGTATCTTTGGACCAGTCGCACGTGAATTGCGTGGACGTGGTTTTTCAAAGATCGTGTCTTTAGCCCCTGAAGTGCTCTAACTCTATGGCAACTCATCCAGTAAAGACCGGCGACACAGTGCTTGTGATCGCGGGAAAAGATCGAGGGAAAACTGGGAAGGTCTTGCAAGTATTTCCACGCTTGGTGCGGGTTTCCGTTCAGGGAATCAATGTCATGAAGCGTCATATGCGCAGCCGACGTGCAGGGGACAAGGGACAGATCGTCCAATTTCCAATGCCTATCCATCTCTCGAACGTGCGTGTCACGAATGCAGCAGAAAGTGCTTCTACCGAGGAGACTTCTAAAAAAGAAGTTGCTCCTAAGGCGAAAACAACCCGTAAGGCCAAGACCTAACCTATGATTACCCTCAAGGAACAATACCAGGCTCAAGTGATTCCGGCTCTCCGGGAGCAATTTGGGATCAAGAGCGTCATGGCGGTGCCGAAAGTCACCAAGGTTGTGGTTTCCGTTGGTTTGTCTCAAGCGATCAAGGATCCAAAAGTGATGGAAACGGTTGAGCAGACACTCACGCGTATCACAGGCCAAAAGCCTGTGCGTACCAAGGCGAAAAAGTCCATCGCGAGCTTCAAAATTCGTGAAGGAATGATTGTTGGGATGATGGTCACACTCCGTGGTCCACGTATGTGGGATTTCCTCACAAAACTGACCCGTGTCACGTTTCCACGTATTCGCGACTTCCGTGGAATCAGCGCAAAATCGATTGATGCACAAGGAAGTGCTTCTATCGGCTTCCGCGAAAACTTGGCGTTTCCTGAAATTCGCCCAGATGAAGTCGAACGTTTGCATGGTCTTCAGATCACCGTCACAACGACGGCCGGAACCAAGGACCGTGGTCTCGCCCTTCTTAAGGGGTTGGGCTTTCCTTTCCAGAACTAATCCAACCATCCTATGGCTACTGAAGCTCAAATTGCCAAGTCTCGCCGCACGCCGAAGTTTTCGACGCGAGTCGTGCGACGCTGCTGGCGCTGCGGACGCGCTCACGGATTCATCCGCATCTTCGGACTCTGTCGTATCTGCTTCCGCGAGATGGCAAACAAAGGTGAGATTCCAGGTGTGACCAAATCTAGCTGGTAATATCCTACGTTATGTCTACTGACCCAATTAGCGATTTCCTCACCCGTATCCGCAACGCACATCTTGTGCGCCACGACGTGGTGACCGCCCCAAGTTCTCGCATCAAGCGAGCGATTGCCGGTATTCTTCAACGTGAAGGGTATATCGAATCTGTTGAAGAAAGTGTCGAAGGCGCAAAGCGCACGATCACGATCCGTCTGAAGTACGTTGGAAAGATGCCAGCCATCCACCAGCTCACGCGCATTTCGAAGCCAGGCCGCCGTGTGTATCGCAAGAATGATGAATTGCCTCGTGTCCTTTCCGGACAAGGGATGGCGATCATCTCCACCTCCGTCGGATTGATGACGGATCGTGAAGCGCGTGCCCGCAAGCTTGGGGGAGAAATCTTGTGCGAAATCTCCTAACCTCCGCTTATGTCACGTATTGGAAAAAAACCAGTCCTTCTC
>CAZRDS010000079.1:0-4155 GCA_964598895.1 uncultured Gammaproteobacteria bacterium
CATTCAAAAAATGCCTGCGGTGTGTATTTTTTGAGTGAATACTCCAATGCATCTGGAAGCTTACCCGCATCACCCAACGCCGAATCATTTGAATATGTTACCTTGAGTTCCGCCCTCCCCTTTGAATCCTGTTTCAACTCCCAAACATCTTGTGCCGGTCCTCGACCCTTGATTCCATATTTCAAAAGAACTTCTGTTAAAATGCGTGCCGAAGCAACATCTGTCTTTCCGTACATAACTAAACGATCGCCTTCAAATAGCTTGCATTCTAATCCTAGCTGAAGCCCTCGGAGTTCTTGGATCGCCTTCGCGAGTGCACCCGTTTTCAAGGCATCGCGCAACATGAATCGTTCCACGTAATATTTGTATTGACGAGGCTCTGGCGACAGCTGAGGTACCGCAGAAAGCTCAAAATACCTTCCGTGAGGAAGGTCTCGATACGGTAAGCCCTGTACGAGTGCATCGAAGTTGACACACATCTCAGCAAGCTCCTCCCTATTCAATGCTCCGGCCTCTGCTTTCAACTGGTTCTTTTTCAAAAAATCAGCCTGTAGCCAACTCGGAAGACAATCTTTTGGATCAGCCGCATCATGAAAGAGCTTCTTCATACGCGCCTTCAAAAACACGCCTCCAATAAGACCCGAAGCCGCAAGCTGCTCTACGAATGTTCGTACTTCTGGTTTCTTGATTTCCGCTTCTGGATTCCGATCCAACTGATTCAACATCTGAGAGACTTTTTCCGCATCACGCTTGAACGTTTCAGGAAATTCTTTCAAAAGTGCTTGGTCATACACAGCGTCTTCCCCCACCTCATCGGGAACGTCGAGAGGTTCCCATCGGACCTCATTCGGTGGATCAAGTGGCTCCCAACCAGCCACCACCGGAGACGATGACTTATCAATACTTCCCTGTTTGAACGTAGGAAGATCAAAGCGACGCCAACTCTTGACGAAAGATTCTTTAGACATACCTGATTCCAAAGAAAGCTAGCTATTCATTGGCTCTTCCAACGCCTCTAACACCTGCTCTAGCGTGACGGTTGGTTGACCTCCTCTGCTGTCATACCCCCAACAACGCGTTCCCCCGAACGTGAAGGTATTCTCTGGTGGAATCTGTTGTTTCAAGCGCCGCAGCGTCTCCTCCGTGATTTCGTGAACGTACAACTTCTTTCCCCCACAGGCGGATACGATGAGAGGAGTCGTATCTGTTCCCTCGCGAATCGAGAGATGGCCAATCGCGCCACGTACATCCTTGGAATAATCGGAACGCACGAGAATATAGCCATTCCACATCTCTCGCTTCGCCCAATCTCTCTTTGCCGCCTCTTGGATCTCTGCGAAATCTGGATTCATCGCTTGTGAGAACTCCATTCCAAGATCAATCACGGAAGCGATTTCCGCCTGTGTGTAGCCCTCATTGCGTAACCCTTGAACAAAACGATCGTCAAAAATCCCCAAACCACGAACCGTTTTTGGATCGTACCCCCAAGCGACTAACTCTTCATCTGTGATTCCAGCCATCCGCATAAACTGCTCGAGTGAACTCAAGTTGCGAGCCCCCGTTGCTGTGTCTATGGCCCGATTCAGAGACTCGTAGGTGTGGTGGTCGATCACGTGCACATCCAGCTTCTGCTCTCGGAGCGCTGCTTCTAACTCGGGACCTGGGATTTCCACGATCCAGACCTCTCCTTTTTGTGCGGCTATCACGCGCGCCAGAAAATCTGGCTCTTGAGCTAAGCGCGCTCCATGTTTTTGCGTCGACCGAACGACGCTCATACCGATCCGCTCTGCCAAGAGCAAGATCATGTGCGCCTCTGGATCATTGTCGGGGCAGACCAAGACGGTTCGAGCCCGACGCTCTCGCGTTTCACGTTGTTCAAACATCGCTCCGGCCGCTGTTTCCATTCTTCCTGCTCCAGCGTTCAGTGTACGGTCGTTGTTCATAGAAATGTTTAGAAGAATGCTATCGCAGGTGCTCACGGACTACCAACTCCCTCCCCCACCACCGCCCGACCCTCCCCCAGAAGAACCGCCGCCACTTGAGAAACCAGAGCTCCCACTTCCGCCCGTTGTTTGATGCGTCATGGTTGTTGCAACGGCGTGAGAGACGTGGCTGAAAGCACTCACATACACCAGGCTATTCCAACTCGCGCCACCTCCTTGAATATAAGATGGTGGCTGGATCTGCATACCCTCGAATTGCTTCGCCCACTCTTTTTCTACCCCAAGTGCCACAGCTGCCGGCAAGAACTCCGCGAACTGTTCCGGGCGTTTGGCGGGTGCGTCGGAGAACGCAAGCCGCGCTTTTTCCGTCACCATCAAGAAACGCTTGAACCCCAAAATCCGTTCGTAGACTTCTGCGGCGGGCTTCGTCATTTTTGGCATGAGCCAACCCATCCCTCCAACGACCAGCGCCAAGAGAAGGTAGAGCGGTGAACTGAGTACCACCGCAAAGAAGGCAATGAAGAACGCTAGTACCAACCAACCACCTCGCACCGAACCAGGACTCTTCAGAAACCAGCCGCGCGCAATCATATCTTCTGTGAGGAGGTTCAAGACTTTTTGGTAGGCGATCCACTGAGCTTGCGAGGGTGGACGGCGCAAGTTCACTTCGCGTTGGTCATCAAAAATTCCTTTCAAGAGCTCCTGCTCATAAGGGGCAAGCGCGTCTTTGGGTAGTGTTTGCAAACGGATATAGAGAATCTTCTCTGGATTTTCCGGGTCATCTCCCACGAGTTCAAGCTTCGTATGCCCACGGCGAGCCAAATCAAGAATGGTCCCACTCATGGCGCTATTCGAGACCTGTTCTTCCACAAGTCCCGCCATGAGACCAGGAGTAAGCCCATCCGGTGGTTCGTACTGCGGCACAATCACTCCATGGCCACGCGGGTCTCGGCCCCAGACATACCAAACCCCGACCATCACGAGACATAAGAACAATGGAAAGAGCGTAAAGAAGTTATCGCATACCAAGTACCACAGCCTAGTTGTCAGAGCTACGGAAGGAAAGGCCTCTTTTGGAAATTCTAGAAGCACGGTCAGACCCTCATGCGCATCTAGCGTCGAAAGTGCATCCACCACCAGCGCGCCCGAAGCTGCACCTTTCTTGAACGAACAGACGCTTTCCGTTGAACCGGTCGGGCCCGTAAAACATTTCTGACGTGTCGGCTCCGCTCCCATGAAGGAGAAGGAAGCGTGGTTGATCGCCACCGGCCATTCGTTTCCCGTCACATTCCAATAGAGCTCATGTGTATCCGAAAAATCATTGATCACCTGGTTGGTACGATAGCGAATCACGTAGCGATGTGTGCCCGTTACGAACGTATCCGACCTTCCCACGCGCAGCACCAAGTCCGCCCCCTGCGTTTCTTGCTGCCACTGGGCAGGCACTCCATCCTGTGTCACGCCTTCTACGGTGTAGTGAAGATCGTAGCGCAAGAAAGAACGGGTGTAGCGTTCAGGCAGCGTGCGCAAAATGCCGTGCTTCAAGCTCTTTTCAAAATTGTAATCGATCGTTTCTTGGATGGTGAGTTCGCGCGCTGGGCTGAGCTCTGCTTGCACTGCGAAGCGCTCGATCACTTCCGCCTTGGCGCTCCGCGCTCCAGAAAACAACAACAGACACACCGCCAACGCAAACCCCACCTTTTGACCCAAAGTTGTTGTCATACGAGTAGTGTACAATAGGGGCGTACGTATGTCCTTTGGACTTTTAAAAGAGCACTTTCGTCATTGGATCGCAGAGAACCAGATCGTTGCGGTCTTGGTGGGATTGATTTTGGGACTGACGCTTCCTGGAGCTTTTGCCTGGATCAATCAATTCTCAACACCACTCCTGATGGCGGTGTTTTTCACGTCGAGCTTACGACTCTCCCTCCCCGCCCTCCTCAAATACGCCAAAGACTGGCGGATGCTCCTCATCGCGAACACCTTCATGCTCGTGATCATTCCGCTCGCGCTCTTCATTCCGCTCCATTTTTTGTCGCGTGACTGGGCCATCGCCTTTCTCATCGCCGGCGTCATGCCTACCGGCATGACGATCGCCCTTGTCGCCGAATTTTTCGGTGGAACGCCTCCCCTCGCCCTCCTCATCACCGTCGACTTCTTCTCCGGCCTCGGCGGGAGCGGCTATGCGCTCGGTCCGGCGACGGTCCTGAGC
>CAZRDS010000080.1:0-4083 GCA_964598895.1 uncultured Gammaproteobacteria bacterium
GTCTTGAAGCGTGGGTTGAGTATCGGCTTCGCGCAGTTCGTGCGCCGTTTCATGCATGAGCCGATTTCTTGTCCGATGTGCATTTCAGACGTCACTGATCTGCGGGTACTTATAGGCAGCCATCTTAAGCCGTTCCCCCATCGTTTCGCCCGAGATCAGCATCGATTTCAATACATTGTCGACCAGCTTATCGGCTTCGATCACCGCGATTTTCTGACCAAGTTTTCCTTGTTTAGCTGAAGCTTCAATCTGTTCCCAAAGCTGTCTCTCTTTTTCGCGAGAAAGACCATTCAGCTCTGGCCGGCGAAGCTTCCGTAAAAAACCCGCGACAACAATCGCCGCAGCCAAAAGGACCACGACGATCCCCACGATCCCACTCAACGCACTGACAGAAACGTCGCTCGCAGACTCAAGCGCCGCTGAATTCACCGTCGTGGGTTGGAGAACGATCTGGAAGATCATGCGAGCTGTTCAAAAGCGTGGGCAGCCGTCAGCACCAGATCATCTCCCATCTGCGGACCCGTGAGCTGCAATCCAACAGGTAACCCGTCACTCAAGCCACACGGGATCGAAATCGCAGGGACTCCTGCAACGTTGGCAGAAACGGTAAAGATATCTTCGAGATACATCGCGAGCGGGTCTGCTACCTTTGCGCCCAATTTGAAGGCCGTGGAAGGCGTCGTTGGCGTCAGGATCAGATCGACTTTTTTGAAGGCTTCGGCGTAGGCACGACGAATCTCCGCTTGCACCTGACGCGCTTTCACGTAATACGCATCGTAGTAACCTTTGGACAGGGCGTAAGCGCCGATCAGAATACGGCGGCGAACCTCTTCCCCCATGCCCTTCGTGCGCGAATCAAGGTACACGTCTAACAAGCGATCAGACGACGCACGATTTCCATAACGGATCCCATCAAAGCGCGCCATATTGGCCGACACTTCGCAGGGCATAATAATATAATAAACAGCCAGTGCTTCGTTGACGTACGGTAAATCGATTTCAACGAATTCAATTCCTAGGCGTTCGTAGCGCTTCATGGCAGCTTCAAGAGCCGAACGTACACCAGGCTCGATCCCACCGACAGACCAGGCTTGTTTTGGTAATCCGATCTTAATGGCGTCCAGTCCCTGATCACAATCAAATGTCAGAGACGCCGTCGGACGCGTTGTTTGATCATGAACATCGTGCCCCTGAATAGCGTCGAGCATCAGCGCCGCGTCTGCCACTGTTTTTGTCATCGGCCCCACCTGGTCGAGCGAAGACGCCATAGCAATAGCACCATAGCGAGAGACACGCCCATATGTCGGTTTGAATCCAACAATTCCACAAAACGAAGCCGGCTGACGGATCGACCCACCTGTATCAGACCCAAGCGCCCCAACACACAGATCTGCCGCAACCGCAGCCGCACTCCCCCCAGACGATCCACCTGGCACGCGTGTCACATCCAGAGGGTTCTTCGTTGGTCCGTAGGCGGAATGCTCGGTCGATCCTCCCATCGCAAATTCATCCAGGTTGGTTTTTCCAATAATGATAGCTCCTGCGTCACGCAAACGCGCAATCACGGTCGCATCGTAGGGTGCGATGTACTTCGATAAAATATGCGAACCGCCAGTTGTGCGTGTGCCCTTGGTCAGCAAATTGTCTTTGATCGCAACGGGAATCCCATCGAGCGCACTGAGTGACACACCGCGCGCACGACGTTCATCCGAAGCCGTAGCCGCCGCACGAGCTTCTTCCGTCGTAAACGTAAGATACGCGTTCAGGTCATCATTTTTCGCCTGCGCACGTGTAAGATAATCTTCCGTGAGCTCCACGGAAGAGAATTCTTTTTGAGCGAGCGCATCCGCCGCCGTTTTAATCGTCCAATTTTTCTGAGGAAAAGACATACGGTTAATCTTTTGGTTTTTCAAAGACGCCTGGCACACGCAGCAAATGATCCGCTCGGTCTGGGAAGGCCGACATCAAGTCCTCGAGGAGTTCAGGGGAAGACGGCTCCGGTACATCTTGACGTACGACCGCATCGGCGACTCCTTGCGCTTCTTCCGAAACAGAAACCTGCACCGCCTGGAGCCGGCCCACATAGCCCAAAATCTCATCCAACTGCGCCTGCAGGGTTTCAAACTCGCTTTCGTCTATCCGAATACGCGTTAATTTGGCTAAATGGAGAAGTTCTTCCTTCGTCATGGACATATGGGAACACGGTACCGTAGCGCGCAAGAAATCGGAAGAGTCGCCCTGTCAGAAAGAGGGTGCCGTTGCGTTTCCCAGACAATCCTCATCCTTCCTGCCTCTCCTATGCCACGCCGCACCCTCTCCAGCCTTCACCCCGCCTTCTACACGCTCGCCGTACGACGTAAACAGCTCGCACGCCAAATCACCTGGTACGTACACAAAAACCACTTCGCGACCAAGCGTCAGGGGGCATCTCTTCCCTACCGCGTGACGTCCCACCAATCGCTCTTGATTCGTCGTCTTGGAAACGTCGATCTGCAATTACAATATAATAAAGTTCACAATCTCAATCTCGCCATCCGTGAGATTGACGGTGTGCTTCTTCAACCCGGCCAGACGCTCTCGCTCTGGCGACTGATCGGACCCGCAACCCGGGCGCGCGGTTATATGGATGGCCTCATCCTCTCAAACGGCGAATCGACGGTTGGGATCGGTGGCGGACTCTGTCAACTTGCGAACCTCGTCTATTGGATGGCGCTCCACTCTCCGCTTGAAGTCACAGAACGACATCACCACAGCTTCGACTTATTCCCTGATTCTGGTCGAACCGTTCCCTTTGGAACAGGTGCTGCCCTCTTCTACAACTACATGGACCTCCAAGTTCATAACCCTACAGACAGCGCCTACCAGCTCCGTCTTTGGACCACCGAAGATCACCTTAAAGGCGAATTCCGCGCAGACAAGAAGCCCGATTATTCATATTCCATTCTTGAAAAGAATCACCAGTATTTGACCGATGGCGCACAGCATTACCGGGCCAACGAAATCTGGCGCCAGACGCGCAATCGAGAAACAGGCGTCGTCTTGAGTGAGGAGCAACTCTACACGAACTGCTCGCTCATGAAATATCAACCGCCCGAAGGGGCAACGGTTACGCTGCGGACGAAGATGTAAGCTTTTTCAAAAACGCTTCTTCTTCCAAAATCGTCACGCCTAGTTTTTGCGCCTTCTCGTATTTCGATCCAGGCTCTGCGCCAACCACAAGGAACGACGTTTTCTTGGACACACTCTCACCAACCTCTCCCCCTAAGGCGCGGATGCGCTCTTTCGCTTCTTCACGCCCCAGAGATTCAAGCGAACCCGTGAGCACCCAGGTCGTTCCGGAAAGCGGAAGATTCGAGCGATCTTGTACAACTGTCTTTTGAGGTTTCACCTGCTCGAGTAGGCGTTCTAAACGCCCTTTTTCTTGAGGATCGTGAAGAAATTCGACAATGGCTTCCGCGACAATCTCACCGATCCCATCGATCTGCATGAGCGTTTCGTGATCTGCTAGGCGGAATTTTTCAATCGACCCAAAGGCACGCGCGAGATCCGTGGCCGTTTCAGCGCCCACATGACGGATGCCAAGACCCATCAAGAACCGCTCGAGCGTGGGTGCACGGTGCAGCTGAATTTCATCAACCAACTTCTTCGCGGAGAGCTCAGCAAACCCTTCGAGTGGTTCTAAATCACCCGGTGTGAGCTCGTACAAATCTGCCGGGTCACGAGCGAGGCCCGTTTGCAGCAGCTGTTCAACAATCTTGTCCCCCAAGCCACGGATATCCAGCGCGGTGCGACTCGCGTAGTGAAGTAAACGCGCCGTTTCTTGCGCGAAACAATTCTTATTGGGACAAATGATTGCCACCTCACCTTCACGTCGCACAACCTCTGTCCCACACATCGGGCACATCTTGGGAAAATGAAAGGTTTTTTCTTTACCTGTACGTAGCTTCGGCAGCACTTGAATGATTTTTGGAATGATATCCCCTGCTTTTTCTACAATCACCGTATCCCCGATCTTCAAATCGAGACGCTTGATCTCATCCTCGTTATGCAGAGTCGCGTGCGTGACGGTGGTGCCGGCGAGTG
>CAZRDS010000081.1:0-3477 GCA_964598895.1 uncultured Gammaproteobacteria bacterium
CTGCGCCTGACCCCATCCCCCGACCTCGGGCGGATCTTCGCACGTACTATCCATGGATACTTTCCCATCCCCCTTGGGAGTTGTCAATGGGATTAAAGTAGATCTGACAAGGAGCTTGTATACTGGATGCAGAGCGCGAAGAAGACGAGGCTTTGTAGGAGGCGTAGTAATCTACGTCGAGTACAAAACGCAGTCTTCGACAAAGCTATGCGCCAGCATACAAGCTCCTTAAATTGAAAATCCCCCGAGTAAAAATACTCAGGGGATCTCCTCCGTATCAAAGGGACTATTTGCGCTTCTTTGCGGCGGACTTCTTCGCAGCTGGACGCTTCGCGGCCTTGCGAACTACTTTCTTCACCGCTTTCTTAGCGGCTGGGCGCTTCACAGCTTTCTTAGCAGGAGCTCTCTTCTTGGTTGCCATATGTTTGTTCACCTTCCTTTCTAAATTATTCGTTCACCTTAGGAGTGAATCGAAGTTCGTGGTGATGAACTTTTTTTGAAAGAGCATCGGACGAACGCGAGTGTAGTATAGCACACTTGTACACACGTCAAGAGGAAAACGAGACAAATATTTCATTCTTTCCTTTTGGATGTACACTTTTATTATTTTTTCTGACTAGTTGAGCTTGAATGACGCACGTACAATCGATGTGACCTTCTTTTGTTGCGCAGCCGTGTCATACGCACCGTAGTCAGAAATTTCGGTTGAGTTCACCGCCGTCACTTGAAACACACCCACACTCGCTGACTGAAGCTCACCGATCGATGCACCTGTTCCTTGCAAGATTTTTTCTGCGCGTGCTTTCGCATTTGCTGTTGCGTCAGATAAGAGCTGCATCTTCACCTGGTTCAAGTCGTGAATGTAGTACTCAACACCTGCACTCGTAAGGATAATTCCCTGACCCGCAAGGCTGGAGAATGCCGACTGCGCGAGCGCTGTAAGCGCGTCTACCTGCGAAGACTCAATGACCATCGGCTGCTGAAGTGCATACCCAATCAAACGACTGCTCGCACAATAGGCGCTGCCAGACCGGTCATACGAGGTCGATCCCTGCCCATCACAGATGGGTGTGATCGATGGCGGTTGCAAGGTGACCTCTTCCTTTTTAATGCCATGCGCTTGCAAATAGGTAGAGACCGCTTGCGTGTCTGTTGTGAGCTGCGTCACGACTTCTTTCAGATTGCCTGCGTCTGCCTGACGAGAAACAGAGAGCGACCATTTCGCGGTGTCAGAAGCAACCAGTTTTTCTGCCGAACCAGAAATATCGATCGTGCGGGTGTCTTTTCTTACATCACGATAGGCCGCACTAAAAACGAATGTTGCGATGACCAACCCAACGGCGAGAATGCTCGCCGCAAAAACAGATGTCCGGGTGTGAGAGAGTGTTTCCATATACATCCAACTCTACTCTTTTTTCCATGAGTAGTCGCGCAAGCGTTTTCGGCGTGCCACGTGATCTGGTAAGAAGCGAGCAACTTGATTCCAGAAACGAATGGAGTGATTGAGTTCGTAGAGATGACAAACTTCGTGCACGATTATGTATTCCGCGAGCTCAACTGGGAGCAACACGATGCGATAATTAAAATTCAGATTCCCACGTCTTGAACAACTCCCCCAACGTGTACGATGGTTCTTGATCTGAATCGTGTACGGTGGTAGGTGCTCGCGAAGTGATAACGATTCAAGATACTGCGTCACGAATGTCTGTGCCGCTGCCCGATGCGTCCGGTACGTAAGCTGATCTTGAATCGCTGGAAGCTCTTGGATAACACGTGCCCGTATTTTTGTGCGTTGCCGAAGAATCCATTCGGCATAAGGGAGAAGCAACGAACTGATTCGTTCAAGCGGTACGCGCATAGGAACGACGACTATGAGCTGACCACTTGACTGAAGCGTTAGTCGCAAACGTTGCGCGCGCGTTGAACGCTTCACTACATATTCTATCAATTCTCCTTCCAAATTTAATTGTTGCGTCATGCGTTCGATACAACCGCTCGGTGAACATCTTCCCAGGTTGGGCAATGATGGAGACGAACGTCGTCACGCGGATTCGTTTCTTGACCGATAAGGTAGACGGTACCTGGATACTCAGCCGGTAAGTGTGTCGGTAAATTCGCATCGTCGTCGACAATTCCCGTAATCATAGGATAAAGCTCCGTCAAAATTTGTGACTTCCACACATACGTATCTTCATAGGGAACATCCAAGGGACGTGCAATCACTTCAACGTCTGGGTATCCGTGCTTTGCGAGCCAAGCATGGGTAGTATCCAGCATTTCAATTGAACGAGCAGTAAGATATACATGAATTGGAAGATGTTCTTGAATGCGCGAGATCCATTCATGAGATCCTTGGATGCGTTCAAGCTGTCCATAAAAATCCCCCCAACGACGACTGTTCGCCATCCAGGCTTGCGCTTCCTCCGTTTGCCAATACGGAACGTTTTCACAACGACGATATTTTGCGCGAATTTCTTGCCAAGTAAGATTCTCGGGATTACCAAACAAACGTAGCATCTCTTGTCCCCAAAAACCCCAGGTCTGAGACAACGTATCGTCTATATCAAGCGCTAACCCTGGTTGAGAGTGCTGCAACTTTTTTTTAAGAACTTCGAGGTTGTACATACCTGCTATTAAGCTTGCCGGAAAGACGGTCTTTCTGCAATAAAAAACTTGACCAGAGGGCAATATTTTGTTATAAATCGGGCGCCGAAAAACCCACTTCCTCGGGATCACGCGGCAAGGAAAGTGCAGGTGCGTTTTGAGTAGAAGACGAAAATTTCTCGTGTACGCAGTCGTGCAGGACACCGGAGGGATCCACGCGGTTCTTCCGGTCGTCCGGCAACTGCGTGAGGCGGAGATCGAGGTGGCGCTCTGGTGCCACGACGGTGTCGAGCGCTACAAGAAGAACGACCTCGTGGGGCTCTACCCGGAGCTCCTCGAGGCACGGGCTGCGAACAAGCTTCGAGACTTCGGCGATCTGAGTGACGTCGACCTCGTGATCACATCGCTGTGCTCGGGCACGGGCGGCGCGGGTCGCCTGCTCGCAAGCGCGGGCCACATGCTCGGGATCCCGGTGGTCGGGATCCAGGACTGCTGGGACATCAACCTGCAGGGCGGGAAAGAGGCGGGGTGGCAGGGGCGCAACGTCCTTCCGACCATGATCGTGCTGCCGCACCAGGTCTGTGTGGACTACACCCGCAGGGCCTGGCCGGCGATGCAGCTCAACCAGATCTTCGTGGCGTGGCCGGCCATGGATCGCTTCCGTATGAGGAACTCGAACCGAGAGACTCATGCGGCGAGGCTGAAGGCGCGGCTCGGGCTCAACACCTCAGGCCCGCTCGTCGCGGTCATGACCGGCGTCCGTGACCCGGTCCCCCTGCTCGAAGGAGCTCTCGCCGCTCTCGCTGGCGGCGACACCAGCATCCTTTTCAAGCCGCATCCGCGGCTCGAGAAGGAGAACCCGGAAGGCTTCCA
>CAZRDS010000081.1:3487-4070 GCA_964598895.1 uncultured Gammaproteobacteria bacterium
GGGTGACGAGCGCAGACATCCCCGACAACGACGAACTCGTCCAGGGCGTCACGGCGGTCGTCGCGAAGGCCTCGACCACCCTGATCGAGGCGGCCTTTGTCGGCACCGTGGGCATCGCCTACGGCGACGCCGACAACACCCCTTTCGTGCGAATGGGAGCCGTCCCGCTCGCGCGAAACCCCGACGAGCTCAAGACGCTCATCAGCCGCGCCGTGAACAACGAACTGACCTCAGAGCTCGCGAACGCCTGGCGTTCGCTCCACACTGATGGCCAAGATGCCGAACGCGTCGCGGAGCACATCATTCGCACCTTCCTCAGCCCCGGCGACCCCCCGGACGCCGCCGCTGCCTGAGAAGAGAAGGGCGGGAGGGCCCTTCTACAACGACGACTGACGAACGCACGCCGCACTCACTCGCGGGCGTGCCTACACGAGCCACCTCCCTGGCTCGTGTATTCGTTTCCAAAAATATTCAAAACAAAAAACATCCCCGTCATAGGGATGTTTTTTGTATGGTGGGCAGGGAAGGATTCGAACCTTCGAAGGCGTAAGCCAGCAGATTTACAGTCTGCCCCGTTTGACCA
>CAZRDS010000082.1:0-3981 GCA_964598895.1 uncultured Gammaproteobacteria bacterium
AATCGTATTTTGGATTGATCGAATACTGACTGGTCTGAATATCTTTATCCGCAACACCAAGCGCTTTGATCGCCGCAACCATCGCATTCACCTTCTGTGTATTCTCTTTTTGGATTTTTGCGACGTCCGCCCCTTCACTCAAAAGACCAAACGAAATCTCAGCAAGGTTTGGTGTTCCAGATACCTTGCCTTCGCCCTCAATCGTAAAGGTGTCGCGCACATCTGTTGGGCGACCGATCGTTCGGTAGACCGCGAGTTCATTCCTGGTTTTTGCCGCCAAGAAACCGAAGAGCGCGACCAACACAATCACCGACACGATGATCAGTGACTTATTCTGCGTAGGAGTCATAGAAGAAGAGGTCATAGGTTACTTGCGTAATTTCTTAACGGGAGCAGCCGAGACCAGCGGGGCAAGCCCCGGCAAATCTCCGTGTTTGGATAAGTACTCTAATAGCGCGCCTCCACCCGTCGACAAATGATCAAACCAAGCGCCAGTCTTGGTATCACGGATCACAGACAGGGTCTCTCCCCCACCTGCGACACCGTAAGCCACCCCCTTTGAACGCGCCCCGACCGCACGCGCTACAAAGCGTGAACCAGCTCCAAAGGCAGTGACCTCAAAGAATCCAACCGGCCCGTTCCAGACCAATACCTTGGCCCCTGCAATCAACTTGCCCCAGGCGCGCAAGGTCTTCGGGCCGACGTCAACAACCCGTTCGTGTGGCTGCACATCGTCCCACGTTGTTGCACGAAAACGCTTCAAGCTGTCCGCGTGGGCCACGATCACATCTTCCGGGAGTACGAGTACTGGTTCGCTTGAGATCCGCTTTGCTTCTTTCAAACAATCCTTTTCGACAAAAGACGTCCCAATCTCACAGCCCTGCGAGGCTTTGATTGTCGTCGCCATCGCGCCACCGACGAGCACGTAGTCGAATTGTTTGAGCAACATACGAAGCAACGGCAGCTTGGTCGAGAGCTTGAGCCCTCCGACCACCGCGAGTCTTGGACGAGGTTTGTCCGCCAATAACTTCGAGAGCGCCTTCTCTTCTTCGACCAGTGACTTGCCCGCATACGCTGGCAAGAACTTCGTAATCCCGACGACCGAAGCATGTGCCCGATGACACGAAGCAAAGGCATCATTTACGAAGGCGGAGCCAAGCGAGGCGTAAGCTTTGGCGAGGGCGGGCGTATTCTTTTCTTCTCCCGCTTCAAAACGCACATTCTCAAGTAAGTGGAGCGAAGCAGGCTCCGCATCTTCAAGATCACGGAGTAACACTGCTCGTTCTTTGGCGTCAGACACGTGCTCCGTGTGATGCGTGAGGACGAGCCCGTAGTCTTTCTTCAAGAGCTTCACCAACACTGACGTAGAAAAAGCGGGATCAGGCTTCGTTGGCCGACCAAGATGCGTCAACAAGATCACGACCGCCTTCTTAGACTGCAGCCATTTGATCGTCTCGATCGAACGTTCGATCTTGAGTGAATTCTCCGGCTTCAATCCGCCTTCGAGCGGCACGTTCCAATCGACCCGCATCAAAATACGCATGCCTGGCGTCACTTTGAGCCCAGACAAGGAACGAAGGGTTCTCATACAGGAAGTATAGTATACTGGGCAGTATATGCGCTATCTATCTACCCTCACTTCCTACGCAGCGCTCGCCGCTTGTGTGACATTATTTGGCGCTGGCTGCGCTCAGACCCCTACTCCAACACCCGTCCCAACTCCGACACCCACTTCGACGGCCCCAACCCCCGCCTCAACCAGCACACTCTCCCTTCCAACTTACCCAGAAGTCCAACCAGTCGTTCGCGTTCGCCCTGCTGGGATGGTCTGTGACACAAAAAACTTTATCTGCGTTCCAAGCTTGCTTGTGAATAGCCACGTACAATCACCTGTAACCGCCTCTGGAACAGCCATCGCCTTTGAAAGCACCTTCCAATGGAAACTCCTTGGGCCAGCCAACCAACAGATCGCACAAGGAACATTGATGGCAAACGCACCCGATATCGGCCAACCAGGACCCTTCACACTCTCACACGCCGTGACAATCCCCACGAGTTACACAACGGGAACTCTTCGCTTCTACGAAGCGTCTGCGAAAGACGGGTCAGCGATCCACATTCTGAACATTCCGGTGACGTTCTAAGGTCCTTAGACCGATTCCTCATCACACACAAACACAAAAACACCACCCTTGCGGATGGTGTTTTTGTGGTGGGCGTGGATGGAGTCGAACCGGCCCGAGAAATACTTGATCCGACTCGGCTAGAACCGATGAGAGTCGATTCTACTGCTACAGAAAGCCCAATTCTGAAGCCCTCGTTCCCCAGCCCAACCGATCCGACTTGATCCGAACTTATTCCTCACTGCCAACCTGTTGCCAACCGATATCTGCCAACATCCGTCCCCGACAAGGACGGGTTTGTTGTATTTGGATCCAGCCTGGCTCAAGGTTATTTGGATTAGTACAATGTCATTTATGGACCATCTCATTGACGCAGTCAGCAAAGCTATAGAATCATCAAATTGGTACGCCGCTCTCTTCATGTCGCTGGCACTACCGGACATCGCAGCCCGAATAGATGATCCGAATCTAACATCTCAAGCAAGGTACTCTGCTTGGGTTGATAAGTTTCTTGCCCCTAAATACACAACTGGAGGAACTATTCTTTTGTCAGGCAAAGACTGCTACGCACTACGCTGCGCCCTCCTGCATGAAGGCAGAGATACGATTCTTGAACAAAGCGCCCGAGAAGTGATCGATCAATTTCGGTTTGTTGCACCACCCAAAGGATGGGTTGTTCACCGTAACAGGGTCAATCAAAAGCTCCAACTGCAAGTAGAAATATTCTGTTGCGATATATGCGAAGCAATAAAACATTGGCTGACTTCTATCCCCGCTAATGACACTATCCGTCATGAACGCCTAAGTGACTTGGTCACAATTCAGATAGGAGCAAATATTCTGATATAGACGCCTGTGAGCGTATTAGGCTTGACCTGAGTCAGAGTTCGGACGAGCTGTCATTAAGAACATCTCATTGTTTGTGTAGTGTCCATAGAATAAGACCTTTGGTCCCTCGCTAATCACCACATTGGTCACAGGCGTTGCTAGCTTAAGCTCACCGGAAATAGTTCGCTCCCCAGAGGCAATCTCGTAGAGTTCTCGCGCGATTTTGTTCACTTCACTGATGGAGATGTCTTGCAAACTTCTTTCGAGGATTACCCCACCGAAAGAACCCCGATAAGAATTGCCCTTAATCTCGGTAAATTGAAAAGTTAGTCTACGCATAATTTTGAGATGGTTATATTAAGTAATCTGAAACAGAGGATACAATAGCGCGCGCAGTTAATCCACTCTCTAGCGCCAATCGTATGTCTGTAAGATTGTTTGGTAAGTCGTGGGTTGTCGACTTTCACTTCGGCGGGGAACGCTGCCGCAAGCGCAGCCCTCTCAACACCAAGGCCGGAGCCCTAGCTTATGAGATGTTTCTCCGAAAAGAGGCTGGTTTACACGGGTCGATCACCGCCGCACTTCGGGCGAATGCTCCCGCTCACGGGACGCCATGCCCAACCTTGATCGAATTCGCGCCTCGTTGGTTCAAGGGCTATGTCGTTGTGAACAATCGACCCCAGGAACAACGAAAGAAGAATCATCTCTTCAAGAACCATATCCTCCCCTACTTCGGCCATCTTCGGCTATGCGACATCGGCCCGGAGGAGATCGAGCAATACAAAGGCATCAAACGTGAAACGCCCTTCGGTGCAAAGACGATCAACGATCACCTCACCGTCCTACACAAATGCCTTGTGTGCGCGAAAGAGTGGAAGGTGCTGAGAACCGAGGTTCCTCGCATGCCCCTCCTACGATTCTCAGAACCCGCTTTCCGCTTCCTATGCGTAGAGGATTGCCGGAAGCTTCTGGCCGCGAGCACTCCTTTGACCAGGGCGATGATTATGACAGGCCTTCAGACTGGCATGCG
>CAZRDS010000083.1:0-3092 GCA_964598895.1 uncultured Gammaproteobacteria bacterium
CCCCGTGCCACGTTGGCGACCAACCGCATCAATTTCATCGATAAAGATGATACACGGCGCACTCTTTTTCGCCTTTGCAAACAAGTCACGGACACGTGAAGCACCAACACCCACAAACATCTCCACGAATTCCGAACCACTGATGTGGAAGAAAGGGACGTCGGCTTCACCTGCAACCGCACGGGCAAGCAAGGTTTTTCCGGTACCTGGAGAACCCATGAGCAACACACCCTTTGGGATCTTTGCTCCTAATTTGGAGAACTTCTCCGGACTCTTCAGGAATTCCACGACCTCCGAGAGTTCTTGTTTTGCTTCCTTGTTCCCTGCGACATCCGCAAATGTCACTTTCCCCATTCCTTTTGGAAGTTCACGAGCGTTCGCCTGACCAAACGACATCGCTTTGTTGTTCTGCCCTTGCGCCTGGCGGAACAAGAACCACATCAAGGCAAAGACCAAAATAAGAGGAATGATGTTTGGCAAGAGAACGGCAGCCCAGTAAGCAGGACCACTATTTGTTTTAATCGTCGTCTTAATCGCCTTGGTTTTTTCGCTATCGACGTTATAGTTCTTAAAAAGTTCGGACAATGATTCACCGGGCTCCTTATCGACCACAGCCATTGTTTTATCCTGATACGTCACCTTTACCTCTTGCCCTTCGACGCTGATTTCCGAAACCTGCCCATTCTGCACTTGAGTGATGAAGCTTGTGACGTCGACTTTTTTGACCGGGTCCAAATTGACCATGGCGAGACCGCCTCCAACGATCAAAACAGCGGCTACAACAAGCAGAATATTGCGGATGGATGCGTTCATAGCTGTCTAGGGAGGGTAACGGAATTCCCAGGGGCCGTCTAGCCTTGTGCGATCGTAAGAATAGCCTTATTCCCAGCTATTTTACGAGGCGTATACAGGTGGCGATCGCGTCTTTTAAATACGCTTCTGTGAGGGTCTCAATCGTATCTAGATCACTGTGATAGACCTGCATCAGTTTTTCGACGTCACCGTACAGGATTCGAACGTTCTTCTTGAGCAGGTTGATGTCTTTGAAAGGGAGACCAAGCTGAATCATGTCTGCTGAGGTATCGATCTGGGTTTTTCCATTTCCGACACAATCAACCATGATGAGCTGTTTTGCCCGCTTCACCTGTTCTGAATAGCGTTGTTCAAAAATACGGTAGCCGTGCCCCCAGTAAATTGGTTGGTCGTAAGACAGCTCTTCATTTCCAGAGATCACAAGGAGGCAATGAGTGAGGACTTCTGGATGGTTGAGGGCGAGTGCGAGCAGTGTGGCGGTACCGGATGCATTATCGGTCGCGCCGGGCCCAAATGAATCGTAGTGGCAGAGCAAGATGTGTTTTGGAGACGTTTTATTCCCGATGAGAATGTTGCAAGACGTATGGGTGTGTTGTTTAACCTTCACGACACCCTCCACCTGCTTCGCATTCAAAATGAGGGGCACGTGTTCTTTGGCGACGGCTAGCGAGGGAGCGAAATAATGGTTGCTCCGCGAAATCGCAACGCACTCTGGATTGAAATTGATGTTGGACTCATGGGGTGTGAGTTGAGGATCAAGCAGCGAGCTTAAGATCGCGTGTTTCCCGTGGATACAGCCTCCGACAAAGGAAGTGGAATGCGCAGGGATGGATTTCCCGTCGATCAAGAGCGTGCATGCTTGCACGACAGGTGTTTTGGCTTGAAATGTCTGCACTGAAAAAGGACAACCATGCTTTTTGAGTACGCGCAGGATAAGTCGTGCGGCTTGTTGTTCCTTGCGGCGTTGACGTTCGTGGATGGCGGTAAGTTGTTTGATGAAGTCGAGAGGGATGAACATAAGAGAGGGGATGGGGGCATGTGACGGCTGCCCCCAGACCGTTGGCTACCCGACGAAGCCAATCGAAGTGAGGAACGTGGGCGGGATCATCTTATGATCTTGCCACGCAGAAGTTTTCGGGTAGAAGGCGAGCTCTTTCCACCAGGGAAGCGCGACGATCAGCGGAACGGCGTTGAACTGACGACGGACCACTTCCCAGGCCGGCTCGACGACGTTTGCGACGAAGCGATCTTCCTTGGCATCCCTCCCATCGGAAGTGTGGAAGTCTTCGAACAGCACGCCGTGTGCGATGAACCAGGAGAAGGTAAACGCATAGTAGTCTCGTGCATGGTGAAGGCCGGCGCTTGCGAGGATGTCTGAGGCGTCGAAACGTTCGACTCGTCCGGGCACGAGTTGGCTCTGGAGCTCGTGGTGGAAATCGACGAGCGAAGACCCGTCCCCGAGCCGGATGTCAGCGAGTCGCTGTCCCTGCAGCTTGTTTGCATCCGCGAACAGCTGGTGGGTCTGGGTGCGTGCGTGCCCGTGCTTGTTGCGACCATCAGTCACCGTTCGGTGCACGAGTGAACGCTTGAAGTGGGATGCGATGGCGTAAGTATCGCTCGTGTATTCTCCCCAGATCGGCTGAAGGCCAGCAGCCCGTGCCATAAGGGAGAAAGCGATATCTTCGAAGCGAGCGGTTGCGACCTGACGAAGCAGGAAGGCGGACGGTTGATCGACCGGCGGCAGGAAGTCGGGGATCGGCCAGCCCTGGCTCTGCCACCAGCGCTCGACGTTTGCGCGCAGCGAGGTGCGTTGCTGCAGTTGTCCGAGGACCGAGGGGAGCGAGGCGTACTGGTCACGCATGGAACGAGTTCTCCTCTGATCTGACACACGAAGGTGTGTGCCAGATTGGTTCCGCTGAAGGGGATCAAGTATTCATCAGCAGAACGGATCTGGCAGACACAAAACGCCACCGCAAGAAGCGGTGGCGTTTTGAGATGAATACTCAATCTCTTTTATCTAAAATAGGGCCACCGCATGCGATGACCATGACCAACACCCTCCGACAAAAGTCGAAGCGGATGTTGCCATGTGGCACGATGGGTGACGTGAAGTCATGAAGAGACTATAAACGTGATTCAGAAAATTCGTCAAATACAAAACCCCTCGCACATGCGTGCGAGGGGTTTTGCGTTGAGATATTCTTGCGCTTATTTTGCCGCAACAACTTTCTCCTCTTCCTTCTTGGTTTCTTCTTTTTGCTTGCGCAAGGAAAGACCAA
>CAZRDS010000083.1:3196-3943 GCA_964598895.1 uncultured Gammaproteobacteria bacterium
CTGGGTCGAGCTCAACGAACAAACCGAATGGATTGATCTTGAGCACCTTCCCCATGACCCACTGGTTGAGGTCGTACTTCTTCGCCACCTTACGCCATGGATCTTCGACGAGCTTCTTCATCGAGAGGAAAATCTTGGAGCCTTCGATGTTGATAATCTCGGCGCGAACTGTGTCACCGGTCTTCAACACATCACGAGGATGGTCGATACGCTGCCAGGCAATTTCGGAGATGTGGACCAAGCCTTCGAGATTTTGATCAAAGCGTACGAACGCTCCGAAATCTGTGACAGCTGTGACCTCACCTTCGATGTGGTTGCCGACGACGTATTTGGCGAGCACGGATTCCTGACGGGTTTCCCAAACGGCTTTCTCGGAAGCAACGATCTTCTCTTCGCCCTCATGGGTGTCGAGGATCTTCACTTCGAGGGTTTCACCGACGAGGCTCTTGAGTTTCTCAAGAATCTTCATCTTTTCGCCGCCCGCGACACGTGGATAGTGTTCAGGGGAAAGCTGTGAAACAGGGATAAAGGCAGGGATGCCTTCGATGCGGGTAATGAGCCCACCCTTGTTTGCATCAACGATTTTGGCCTGCACCGCGCCACCGAGAGTGATCAATTCCTTGATCTTGTCCCAAGCGCGCTTGCGACCGGCTCCCTTGAGCGACAATTCGAGTTCATCGAATTCGTTATCAAGCGAGATGACCGTTGCTTCGACTTCGTCCCCAACGCGACGGTCGAGGTTTTTGG
>CAZRDS010000084.1:0-978 GCA_964598895.1 uncultured Gammaproteobacteria bacterium
TCCGTTTACGCTTGGGAGGCTTGGCGGACGCGATGCGTGCTGAGGGTGACTATCAACGCTGGAGGCCAGATACAAAAAATCCACGCGCTGCCTTCGTGAACGAACACGAACTCAGTTTGTGGAGTCCAGACAGACCAGCGAAAGTCATTTGGCGCCAGAGCACGCCTATCAAAAATGTTGTGTGGAACGATGACGGGAGCGTGCTGTACGTCGCGGATGCCCAGTCGGTCTTTGCCTTAGCGTTGGATAACGGACAAGATCCACGACCCGTTCAGCTGGGTGTGTTTGACGAGGTTTCAGATGTCGCCGTCCAAGGGACAACCATTTTCGCCGTCGGAAAACGCGGCCAACAAGAAGGGATATTTAACCTCCCCGGGATTTAAATAGAAAGCGCTTCACTGATTCGTTCTGCGAGCATTTGCCGATCGTCAGCGCTTGATTCGGTCGAGGGCCAATCCAAGAGTCCGTCGTCTGCTCGACGTGGGATAAGATGGAAATGCAAATGCGGAATCGCCTGGCCAGCGACGGCTCCATTATTTTGAACAAGGTTAAAACCCTCCACATTGAGCGCCTGACACATCGCACGAGAAACGCGCTGAATAGCCGGAAGAAGGACGGTCAGCGTGTCTGGAGCTGCGTCCAAGAGACCAGTTGAGTGTGCACGCGGAATCAATAAAACGTGACCGCGAGACTTGGGGTAGGGGTCGAGGAACGCGATCGTCATCTCATCCTGGTAAACGGGAATGGCTGGAACTGCACCCGAGACGATGCCACAAAACAAGCAAGAGTCAGTCATAGGTCTTACAGAGTGGAAGAATCGCGAGAAAAAATCCAGAGGAACGCGACTGTGAGCATGCTCGCGAAGCTTGCAAGAAGCCAAGCGAGCGGAATCGTGGGAACAAGTTGCATAAAAATACGTCCGATACAGAGCGCGGCAATGGCCCACACGTCGACAAGCATCCACCAGCGAGCCGGCTT
>CAZRDS010000084.1:988-3915 GCA_964598895.1 uncultured Gammaproteobacteria bacterium
ATCGGATGAAAGGTCATGCACAGAATCAAGAGCGGAACCGCAACGAAGAGTGGGGCGTGACCCAACACGAATCCCGGCACGAGACGCTCGCCCAGAACCAAACCAAGCAAGAGCAATGCAAGTGCATGGCATGTATGCCATACGAGCGGATGCGTGAGGGACGGCAGGAAGGACTTCATAGACGATGCCAGGCGGCCGCTAGTTCACGTCGCCCAAGTTTGAGCCAGTCATGCCAGGTGGTTGCGGGTCTACGGCGATACGCTACTTCTGCCCGACGAATATCGACTGACCCTTGGCGCGTGGTGATTCCAGGCAAACCCAACGTCCAGCGCACCTGGTCGATGTCTTGTAACAGAGGTACTTCGGCCGACAAACGAATCCAGCCATCCTTCAAGAGCTGTGGCGGTTGATAAGGCGTTTGAATCACTTCAATCCCTTCGGCGAGTGGGTTCGATTGATCCGTGAGCCGACGGGGCTTTGGTAAGAAAAGTGCATCCGGCTCAAACGCGAAGAAGCCATCGCCAAACACCAACAAATCCCCACGCGCCGCATCAATCACAAGATCCCCTGCTCGCTCCTTGGGGTTACGTGATAGCCGATACGTGGCATGAGTTTGTTCGACTTGCACACTCGCATTCCCTAAATGCACGGTCTGCAAGCCTTCTTGATGACGTGTTTCCGCTGAAATATGTTGTGAATTTGTCCAAGCATGAAGCGGATAGGTCGTCGTGGCGTAGCCCGTTTGATCACCTACATACAAGCGCGGACCCACAACCCAATGCCGAACATTGGTCGTGACTCCGCGCAAGAACACATCGTCATCCGCAGACAGAGCAAGGCGGTAGGTTCCGGGCGCGAGCGTATTAAATTGAATGGTTTTTTCAAACACGGAACTTGGGACGCCACTTGTGCGGGTAGGCAGTGAAAGAACGCTCGTCCAGAGAATGTCGTCTCCCAGAAGGAGGCGTAAGGCGAGTGAATTTCCGCCCTTCGCGACACGATTCATGTCCTGGGCACGAATCACGAAGCTATTTGTTCCTTGGGTTGGCTCAAAGTAAATATCGTGCGAACCGCGAAGTGAAAAAGAGACGGTTCGCGGAACACTCGGCAAATCCACGACGCCAACCGGGGTGGTCGAAGCATGCCACTGCAGAATGCGATCTGGTGAAGCAGTCCACAAGCGATCATCCGGCAGATCCTCGCGGACATACCCCACCAAGGCACCGTTTGTGACGCGCCGCCAGCCCTGGGCCAAAATTTCACTCCAAACTGGCTTCGTTTCTGTTGAACCCAGAAGATCCTGACTTCCCCCCAATTCGATGAGTGGTTGCCGAGTGACGTTTGCCTCTAGGGTGAGCTTTGCTGAATCTGCCACAATCGGCACGCGCGCAGAGGCATACACTGGTTCTGCCAAAATACGCTGGACCAACGTGCCATCATCCCGCGTGAAGGGACGCGTGACGCGATCCGAAGGAAGGAACGTTGCCAACCAGGGGGATGTTCCATCAAACACAAAGGACTGCTGCCAGATACCACTCGGAGGAATATGTTTAAGGACAAGGATACCTAAACACAAAACAGCGACGAGCCAAGGCACGGCTAAGATCCAAGAAAGAGCGAGCGGGATGGGTTTACTCATCGCAAGAAAGGGGTCAGACGATACAATCGTTCACGACCGAAGGTCTGAAGTTCAGTCACATCGTAGCCTATTTTCCGCCAAGCGTCTCGTTCACTAAAGGAGAGCGGTCGCGTAAAAAGTCCGAGACCTGTCGAAGAGGCAACCGCAGATAACGACTGGATTTGCTCGGCCGTGGGCAAAGGAGTGACCGCTCGCAACCCCGGAAAGAAAATTTTGTCTGATCGTTCCGACAGCACCACGTCACCCGGCTTAAAGGCGGTATTCGCAACCGTACGGATCGCTTCATAGCGTGTGAGTTCCTGACGTGTCGCAAGAATTCCTTCTTCATCCCGGAAGAACGCTGTATAGACTCCCATTCCTACAAGCAAAAGCGCGACAACGGAAAAAAGTCCTCGGAGCTTTAATGATTGAATGGGAAGATGCGCAAAAATCCAGGCCATCAACCAAGCGAATAAAAATCCAAACGGAAGCGTATAACGCAAAAAAGAATTGGCGACGGTGACCGCCCCCACGCGCACATGATCCGTATATAAACCACTCCCATAGATGAGTAGTAGCCAGATACAAGCAAATCCCACAACGACCATCCCCTGCTTCTGTTCAATCACCCACGTTTTCACTCGCTCCAAAAGGCCTTGATGTGAGCTCATCTGAGTCTGCTGCTTTAGCGACATCCCTCCTCCCGCTACGGCAAGCACAAGCGCCGCTATCCACGGCCAGAGATACGAACCCCAAAAAGATCGTACGTTCCATAAGATATTTCTTGGGTGCACTCCGTACGGAGCAAAGGCATACAACCAGGTTGAGCGAGCAGCCGAGGCAAGCTGAGGGATCGAAACCGCTGCTGGGTCGCTGTTAGCTTGAATCCAATAGCCCACTTGGAACCAACTTCCATAGGTATGCGCTTGAGCAAGGAAGAGTGGAAGCGCTCCCAAAAGACATCCGAGCCCCACAAGCAACTGTTTTCGCCACTGGACGTTTGCCCCGGACGTATACGCCCACACGATGAGCGGCAAAAGCCAAATCGCTTCGACGGGTCGAAATGAGAGCGCTGTCCCTATAAGGAGACCCGCGCAGACTTGTAACACGGCTCGTTTGTAGAGATGGACGCAACCAGGAATCACGCTGTTCAAAAGCCACACTCCCCAGAGCGCGGCGGAATATTGCGGAAGGTGACTAAAAAATGAGCGGTTCAGATACAACAAGACGGGCGGGAAGGTCCAAGCCAAGATCGTCCCCCACCAAGCCGCAGACGGACCAAAGCGCTTTCGGAGTAACAGATACCAAG
>CAZRDS010000085.1:0-242 GCA_964598895.1 uncultured Gammaproteobacteria bacterium
GCGTGGTCGTGCTGGTCGTCAGGGAGATCCAGGAACAACGCAGTTCTATGTTTCAACGGAAGATGACTTGATGCGCATCTTTAGCTCCGAGCGCATGAAGCGCGTTATGGAAGTCACAAAACTTCCAGAAGATGAAGCGATCCAGAACGTGGTGCTGACGAAGGCTATTGAATCTGCGCAGCACAAAGTGGAAGGACACAACTTCGATATTCGCAAGCATGTGTTGGAATACGATGATGTGT
>CAZRDS010000085.1:252-3874 GCA_964598895.1 uncultured Gammaproteobacteria bacterium
CTGCGGATAAGCCGACCCACGAAGGAGAGCGTCCTTTGAAGAGGTTTGTGATGGATATGCTTGAAGCGGAGGTTGAATCCTTGGTTGCATCTTGCACGGTTGCAGAGGCCGTGGCCGATTGGGAGGCTACACGTTTGGAAGATGCCTGTAAGCTCATCTTGCCTCAAGGACTTGAAGTGACATTGCCAAAATTAGATGAAAAAGCAGTTGAAGGCGAGGGCCAAGCAGAAGCTCGCACAAAGTGGATCGAGCTCATTTTAGAAAAGGTAAACCAGGCCTACCAGAAGTTCGAAGAAGAAGTAGGCGACCAGGTTTCACTCGCGGAAATTGAAAAGATTATTTTGCTCCGGTCGATGGACGATCTCTGGATTGAACACTTGGAGAACATGGAATACCTGCGTCGTGGAGTGAACTTGCAAGCCTACGGCCAGCGCGATCCATTGGTGGAATATAAAAAAGAAGGCTACCAGCGCTTCCAGGAATTGCAGAACCTCATCCAGCAGCGTGTGACTCATACACTCTTCAAGGTGAAGTTTGTCCGCGACATGGCCGAAGCGGAGGCGAACAAAGTCGAAGCATTAGCTCCGGGGGTAGAGGTAACCGGCGGTGAAGAAACGCTCCAGCAATTCGCAACCCCCTCTGCCAAGGACATGAAAGACGCGGGTCGTAACGATCCATGTCCTTGCGGATCCGGCAAGAAGTTTAAGAAGTGTCACGGCGCGCAAGGGTAGAGGGAAGCGTGTTATGCGTCAGTGCTCGAAGCGACTTATTCCAGGTCAGGACCTGCGTTTTGAGATTGAGCGCTTTGCGAAAGAGTGTGAGGTAAAGGCAGGATGTGTGATTTCCTTGGTTGGGAATCTCACAAACGTCTGTTTGCGCATGGCAGATGGGAAGACGGTAAAGGTGTGGGCGGGCTCTTACGAAATTGTGTCAGCGACGGGAACAATTTCACCTGAAGAATCTCATATTCATATCGCCGTTTCTGACCAAGAGGGGAATGTCGTCGGCGGACATTTAAAAATGGGCTCCATCGTCGGTGTGACGGTTGAGCTTGTTTTGTTGGCTTTCGAGGATGTGATCTATGCACGCGAATACGAGGCCTCAACCGGGTATGAGATGTTGGTGGTGAAAAACAGCGAAACATAAAACCGCCCTAGGGCGGTTTTATGTGAGCTCGTCACAAGCATCTGATGATTCAGATATTTGTGACGAGCGGGGAGAACAGGATGTTCTGCCCCGGGGAGGGAAGCGGCGAAGGAGCTCGTCGTGGTGTGGCTATCGCCCGCGTGTGTTCAGTTCGAGAAAGGCGCTGCGCCTTGGTTACCTCAGTGGTTCACCCATTCGAGAAACTGTGTGTGTTCAGAGTCACTCGCGGGGCCCACTTCGGGCGGGAGGATCTGCAACGGGCTGCCTCGATCCCTGTCCGTGTACACGACACAGGTGATACGGCCGTTCGCCTTCATCGCGCAGGCCGGCCGGAGGGGCTCGCTCCATTCCTCGAGGCGTCTCGACCGGTGTGGCCGGTGATGCGCATGACGGTGGTAGATGATCCGCATCTCGACCCCGGGCTGATGGCGGGTGAGGTTATTCTCCCCGATCGCGCCGATCCAGCGCATGTGCTCCACGCGCGGGTCGGGCGTGTTGTCGGGCGCCGTGACGAAGATGTGCCCCCCGTGGGCTCGGCGCAGTGGCTGATTGATGAGACCTTGCTCCACCTGCGAAGTACAGCCGAACACGATCGTGGTCAGCAGAAGGCACGTGTGAAATGACCGCATGATGTCCTCCAGAAGGGTGCTGTGGATGAATCCCACTCTCTGATTTTTTGCTTAAAAAGCAGGGAATGAGACTCATCAAGAACCGAGAATAATAGCATATTTTTGACATTTTGTCAATCAAACCGCGTTTTTTGTAACGGGGTATGACGCGTTGAGATGAGAGATCAACGCATAAAGCCGGTGAATGACACTACGGGTTGATCTAGGTGTTGTTCACTTTGCGGGATTCCTTCAATCAAGTAATACTTGAATAGATATGAGCGTTTTTGATACTTCACCCGAACACAAATACACGCAGCAGCAAAAAGCGGATCGTCGACGAGCCGTGGCGGAATCCCTTGAAGGGCGACGAGCTGCTCTTTCTTCTGATCCACGCGTTCTTGAAATTACCAAAGATCTTCGGCGTGTCGTAGAAGAAATGAAGTGCGAGTACCCAGATCTTGTCGGAGTCGGATTATTTGGGTCTCTGGTGAAAGGGTATGCAAGGCCGGATTCTGACGTGGATGCATTCTTGTATGTCGATACCAATCGGGTGATAACAAAAGATCCAGAAGCGTCTGGTGTTGCTCTGGTTACCCCTAATTCGCGCACTAAATTTTTAGGGGAGGAATTCATGAGACGTATACAAGAGCGAGGTCGTCAGATTGATCATGTATTTGTCGGAAGGTTAGATGAAAAGTTCATCAAGACTTTGTTCGGACGTCCGGGCGATGCTTCGGCCAAGTACTTGGCTCGTTTTTTCATGGTTTCATTGGGGAAGGACATTTTGGATTATCGTGCGAGTATTCTGGATCGTCTGACCGCATTAGGAGTGCAAGGGGATCGGATGTTCATCGCGATGATGGATGAGCTCTCGAGTTTAGAAAACTTTGGATTTTCCTCTGACGTTGAAGCACAGCGACGCGCACTCTATCCGAAGACGATTGACGCGGCGCGTTCTTACTTCTTGGCACTTCAGCCACAAAATGCATCTGAACAGGCAGGCCAGAAGAAGGCTGCCTAATAAATAAACGATACGAGTATATGCCCATCGAACGCTATCAAGTTTCTTTGAAGGCCATCATCCGGCGTGATGATGGGCGAGTGTTGGCGCTGAACGGACGTATCGGAGGATTATTCGAAGGCTACTACGACTTGCCGGGAGGTCGTATCGAGGAAACCGAATTTGCCATTCCGTTCCCTGAAATCATCCGACGTGAGGTACGCGAAGAGGTGGGGAGTGAACTCCAATTCACGTTGAGTGATGCGCCTGTAGCCGTCGGCCGTCATCAGGCACGTGATGGTCAGCGTGTGCTCTACGTCTTTTTTGATGCGATTGTTGATAACCCAGATGTGACAATGCAGGTCAGTGCGGAGCATGTGGGCTCAGCGTGGCTCGATCTATCCGCGCAGCCTCTGGAAAAGCTGTTCGTATCTGGCATCTTGGAAGGTATGAAACAGTGGTATACTGCTCGTCACGAAACCTAATCTATGCCATCCCTCGCTGAAGTCTACCGCCGTCTCCAAACCGCCAAGAAGAAGCAGAAGGACCTTCGTGATATGTACAAGGATGCACTCACGCATTCGAAGACCTATCAAGAAGTGAAGGATGAATTGGAAAAATTACTAGAAAAGAAGCGTCGCATCGAAGCGGCGGTCAAAGCCGACTTTGTGAATGAACAAGCGCAAATCGACCGACTTCGTACGAGCATGGATTCGGACAAGCAGCTCCTCACCGACCTTGCCCTCACCCAGCTTATGAAAGGGCAGGAGGTTGAAATTACAGAAGATGATGTTTCCTACGAGCCTATTTTTAAAGTGAATTTCAAGAAGAAGGACGGGAGTACATCACACGAAACAAGCCGAGA
>CAZRDS010000086.1:0-3484 GCA_964598895.1 uncultured Gammaproteobacteria bacterium
AGCGACGGAGCGTCCAAGGTGAACTTCACCGTCTCATTTGCGCGTAGACCTGTGCCAAAGGCGCGTAGCTTAATCACCGGCTGATCCGTCGCGAGGACACGTGCAGGAATCATCGCTTCCACAAACACCTCCTTTGAAACTTGGATGTTTTCCTTTGCGGCCCCGGCACGAAGGTCGCTCCCGAGCGCAACAGCCGTGATCCGCCAGGAAGTGAGGTTGTCCGGTAATGTCACTTCGGCAAGGCCCACTCCATCCGCCGTTAACGTAACTACGCCTGTTCCAGCGGTATCCTTGAACAAGCGACGCGCACCCTGACCACGATCGCCTGAACCTCCCCCACCCTTCTCCGCCCCGCCGCCACTGAAGAGCCAGTCCCCTGCATGCGAGCCGCGCTGGAAAAGGACCCCGTCCGTGACATAACTATTGATCCACTGCAATGGATCTTCTTCGTAGAAACCAGATAATGAGAGTAACGATTCATCTACCATCGCGTAGGCGATTTTCACGTCGGTTGCGAGCGCTTGACCGGCTTTTGGTCGAACCTGAAAACGTAGCTGCGCCTTGTCCCCCGGTCGGTAATTTGGCTTGTCGGTCGTGATTTGCACATCCAATGCCTGGTCCTCTTTATTGAGAAACACCACCGTATCCGACGCCAAGAAACGCTTGCCATCAAAGGCAACTCCTCGAATCGTCGCATTTGGTAGAAGAGAGACATCAAAGGTTGTTTCCCACGAAGCAGATGCAGAATGTACCGCCTGTTTGATGCCACGTGACAAGGTAAGGAAGAGCACTCCCGGACCCTGGCTCGCATCAAAGGTAGATGTCCCGATCTGGAAGATTGGCTTCAAGATTTCGCCCACATGAACATCTCGATCCTCACCTTTACCCTCCAACATCAGATGTGCCGAAAAGTCCCCCGTTCCCTCTGGAAGATACCAGCCATGAGCAATCGACGTCGTGAAGCGGTTCGAGCGGACGAGTCCATCTTCTCCCTGAACCGTCACTTCGTAGAAATCACGGTCAGCGCGAAGCGGAAACGCGTAGGTACCGCGGCCATTTCCATCCGTCTGAAGCGCAAACTCGACAGGTGGATCCTGACGACGTTCGTAGCGATAATACGGAGTCACCTTCTTTTCGATGGCGTCGTACCAGACTCCGTCCTGAATTTTTTCATAGCGAATTCCAACAACCTGTCCGTGTAATTTTCGGCCAGACCACGTGACACCAACTTCATCCAACTCTTTTCCAAGATCACGATGATACGTTTGGAGCGTCAGCTCCGCACGTGAGTTCACCTCCTTCACCTCTCCGCGTAGATCGAGCTCCGAACCAACAACATCCACTATGGCGGACCCAAGAACTTGTGCCTCTTCCCCTTCGATCGGATAGACCACCACTTGCAGCTGCTCCGTATTGCGACACGGATCCGCCAAACGCTCCGTACAAACAACCGGCAGCGCTTTTACAGGTAGATCCAAGCGTCCCTGTTCATTCAGAACGACTTCTTGGTCTGGGAGCGTGACATCACCCTGCGAAATACGCACGCGCATGCGCGCGTTTGGCAGTACGGCCCCACTAAAGAAGTTCGCTTGAATATGCATCTGCGCTTCTTGTCCCGCAAACAAGCGTTTTGCAGACAGCGCAACGTCTACATAGTAAGCTGGCTTGCTAAAGGTTCGAATTTCGATGAAGCGTGACGTGACGAGCTCTCCCTCTCGAAGCAAATCTAATTGATAGTAGCCGGGTGTGACATTTTTCCAAGACAGTGCTGCTTCGTACCGGCCAGCCGCATCGAGCGTCAACGGGACAGAAGCGTAGATACGATCACGACCGTTGATCAGATCTTCCACGTAGGAGGGTTTTGTGAGACGCAGTTCAGCCTGACCAATCGGGCTTGTATGATCACGATCTTGGATGATCCCCGCGACGTGCATGTCATCCGTCGCGCGATAGAGCGGACGATCCGGGTAGACGTAGCCCCAAGTACGCTCCTGCGCACGTGCGGATCGATCAAACGGATTACTATTCAGGTAAGGGCCAATGATCGAAAGTGCCTGGACCGGACCTGTTGCATCTCCCAAACGGATGATCGCGACTCCTGCTGGTGCAGCCGTTGTGCTTGTCGACTTCAAAAAGTCAGGTGTTGGCAAATGAACCAAACCCGCCCCATCCGTCAGACGCGTCTCTCCACCTTCTACATGCACCGGGAAAGATGTGAGCGCCTGTTTTGTTTCGGCATTCACCGCCCAGACCAAGACCTGATCTTTATCAACGACCGTGTACGATGCCACGTTTGTAACTTGAACAAAGGTCCAAGCTTCTGCCTGACCAGACGCGAGACGCACGATGTACCAACCCTGTTCACTAAACTTGGGAAGCGTAACGAGCTCACTATCCCGTTCTGACGGACGGAACACGGGCAGGGTGGCTTTAAAGGCTTCTGTTTTGGCGATATCTCTGTACTGAGCCACATTATCCGATGAACCGAAGGCGTAGCTATAGGGCAAGCGTTTCGTAAGGAACTCGGCCGCCTCGTCTTCCGTAAGACGATAGCCCGTGACGGAAATAGCTGAGCCCGATGTCGCAAGCCCTGGGCTACGAGACAACTGCACAGACATCGTGTCTCCTACATAGACCTCCTGAAACTCTCCAAAGACGCGGATCCAGGGAGCGTTATTCGTATCCGTTGTTCCATCCCCTGTCTGAAATTGAAGCAAAAGATCTTTTGGAAGAGCGAGATTTTCTGCCGTGAAACCCTGCTTCATCCGTACACTGTAAAGGGTCGAGGCCTTCCAGGGTTTGGCGGGCAGAAAAATGATGCGACGGCCATTCACCTGGAAGGATCCTTCTGTGGGCGGTGTGATTTCGATGCTCGTAGTGACATTCGTGAAATTTTGCGCGTTCATGACGAGCTCAAGCGAAGCGTCTAAAGGAACTCCATTCGCGTTGTTCGCGGGCAAGCTCGACACCAGTTCCAATTTGTCGGTCGATTGAAGCGCCCACGAATATTCACGCGCGACAGGCGCATCAGCAGCAGCCTCTGTCTGAATCGCTGACGGCAACGCAACTCGCACAACCGCATTGGCGGGAACAGAGGCGATACGCACACGGAACGTGTCTGCAGAGACTCGTTCCACATGTTCAATATGGCCGGTGTCGACCTGCAATACTCGCTCGACTTGAGCAGCCGACAAAGCGACTTTGGAATGGAGAATTAACGCTGACTGTTCCGCAACCTTTGGAGCGTCCTGATCTGTATAAATCTGGAACGCATCTGTGGCGTGGGCCGCTGGAATTAAGACCCGGCCGAACGCATCAATCGACCCCACGGTCTGCGGGGTGTGACGAATATTCATGAAAAGCACCAAGGCGCATAAGGCAACTGCAAAGCCCGCTCCAGCGCTTCCCAGCACAAGTCGCGCTTGTTGCCAGAAAGAGCGTCGAGGCGTTTCTGGCGCCTGAGGAACGGCCTTTACCGT
Organism: uncultured Gammaproteobacteria bacterium; assembly: GCA_964598895.1. Taxonomy (GTDB): domain Bacteria; phylum Patescibacteriota; class Patescibacteriia; order 2-12-FULL-60-25; family 2-12-FULL-60-25; genus JAGOTP01. Next base: position 3,480 of record CAZRDS010000086.1, read on the forward strand.
CTCTG
>CAZRDS010000087.1:0-3404 GCA_964598895.1 uncultured Gammaproteobacteria bacterium
CATCCAAGGCCGGAATCGGCAAGAAGTTGATCACTGCCAAGTTGAGTGAGAGCAGGGCAGCAAACTGGAGCAATGGCCAAATTCCCTGCGCAGCGATTTTCCCTGTCATAACCGCGATTCCTACAGGACCCGACACGTCCGCCCCCACCGATTTCCCTACGAATATGTTATGGATCAAGCCAAAGAATCCACTGACGATGAGCCAGGTATAACGCGCTGTAAGCGCAATCCCTTCTGGAACAGCCCGATACCAAGGGAAGCTGATCTTTCCCGTATCTGCCATTGCGACCCCGATCCCCTTATACCCAAGGCTTTCAATAAGCTTTGGCGTAACGGCGAGAGTTTTTGTTTCGTTACCTCGTTGAACTTCAACTTGCATGAGATCAACACGCGCCGCTTCTTCCTTGATGACGGTTTGTGCCTGTTCGACGCTGGTCGCCTCACGACCGTCTACACGAAGCAAATGGTCGCCCAACCGGATATCTGCGTCGGCTGCGGCTGAACCTGGCAACACATTCACGAATTCAATCGCTCGGTCCGATACCTGCGCGTAGGACGGGAGGCCATTCAGGTCCCCTCGGACGCCTGCGATCAGGCCAACCGTCAAAATAAGACAGGCCAGGAACCAGTTCATGATGACTCCTGCGGCCAAAATGATCGCTCGTGCGTATTTTGGCTTGCTATTGAAGGAATCATTATCCATAGCAAGTCCTTCTTCTCCCTTCATACGAACGAACCCTCCGAGTGGGAGCCAGTTCAACGACCAGATCGTGTTTGCATATTCTTTCGTGTCATTCCCACTCACACGCTTCCATTTTCCTTTGTCCTTTACAAACCCAATAGCGCGCGGAGGAAAGCCAAACCCAAACTCTTCTGCCTTGACCCCAAAAAAGCGAGCGGCCAAAAAGTGACCTAACTCGTGGATCAAAACAAGCGTCGACAAAACCAGCAAAAACAAAAGAAGAGTAAGCATGGGGTTCAGTATAAACGATTTTCTTTAGACGAGCGATGTGGCCCGAAGGAGCGCGATACCTGCAATGCAGGCGGTTTCTGCCCGAAGAACGTGCCGAGAAAGGCGGATGGGTTCAAAACCAGCTGCTTTGGCCAGCTCTTCCTCTGTTTCACTCCACCCGCCTTCTGGTCCCACAAACAGGCTCAAGTTACTTGGGGTGAAGTTCTTCTTTTGCGGACTGGTCGTCTCAGAGGATAGAGAAGCGAAGTAGGTCTTTGTATTCGCGTGATCTCGTTTCACCGCTTCTTTAAATGAGATGGGTGCGTGACACACGGGAAGCCAACACTGGCCGGATTGCTCCATCGCTTCTTTCAGAATACGCGTCACACGCTCTGGGTTAAACCCATCTCTTACGGTTCGCTCGCAGACCATCGGCTGGAAGATCGAGACTCCAAGCTCGGTCCCCTTCTGAAAGACTAGTTCCGTGAGATCCCGCTTCAGGGGAGAGAAATATAAGGTAAGAACCGGGGTTTCCTGAGATTCCACTTGAGATCGTGTCTCTACTTGAAATTCCGCTTGCTTTGGAGAACACGAAAGAAGCTTCCCGGTAACTTCCCCACCCCGCCCATCAATCAACGCGAGCTCTTCCCCTCCTTTGTAACGCAAAACCTTGCTCCATTGGTGAAGCAACTCCGTGTCGGTGATCGTAAGGGTCGCCTCTTCGAGCGACCGATCGACGAAGAAACGATGAAGGCGCATGAACTATTCTTCTTTGGCGCAGCGTTCGAAGGCTGGCTGAAGGGAATTCTCAGACATCTTTGCAGCTTCTTGCATGAAGCGGCGCACATCCGGGCGTGACATGAAGCTATTTCGCTCGCCATAGAGGCGCTCTTGGAAATGTCGAACCTGATCGAGGGCCTGCACACAGCCTGCACGCTTAGTCGTCGCGAGCGAATCCCCCATCCCGCTCGCAGGAAGTTTTGGCTCTGAAACACCGTACTTATCAAAAAGACCTTTCAATTGAATAGTTTGACGCTGTTCAATGCGTAGCGCTGCCGGAAAAGGCTGGACGGTCGTCCCAAACCGTTCTTCGATCAGACTAAGCACCGTTTCAAGTCGCAATTGTTCTAACCCCAGCTCAATCAAGGTAACGCGCTCCTGCTCATCCAACTGAGCAACAGGATAGCTTACATTCCCATTCAAACATTCCTCCAAAAGACAGGTATCTGCCGCAACAGATGGGAGCGGCGAGGTATAGCGTTGATAGAAAAAACCCGCAGCTGCAACGAGCCCTCCCCCCAGAATCACACACCCGATGTAGGCTAGAAATCGTTTCATAGAAAAGATGGAGGTTTTACTCTGGCAGGCAGCGTAGCAAAAAGGTCTTAAAAACGGTAGCGGGGCCCCTGCTGAGTACAGCTGGGGCCCCTTGCCGTTTCTCGCGCGAACGCTACCACTTCCACGGCCAGCTGCCGCTGGCGAGCCGCGCGAAGACGAGGATGCTCGCGATCAGGATGAGCGCCCCGATGATGGAGGGCCAGGGGATCCGCCGCTTCGGGGGCAGGATCGTGCTCGTGGTCACGACGAGCGCGGGCAGCGCGGTCGTGGGCGGGCGCCCGGCATCGCGACGCGAAGCCTTGGCGTTGTAGTCCTGCGCGGTGAACTGGGGGTTCGCCGCACGCACGTCCTGCGCGACCTGGAGGCTGTGCTCCGGGGTCCGCTCGAGACGCTTCCCGATCACAGCCGCCAATGCCTCGGTCCGAGGGCCTGCGGCCTTCGGAACAGGCGCTGCAGCCTTCGGGGTAGGCGCCTTGTCGCGCACCTGGCTGTCGTCGGGCGTCGGGCCCGCCGGTTCATCCGTCTGCACGATCACCGTCTCACTGGGCGTCGAGGTAGTCGACATGATGCGTCCTCCTTCTGTTCGCGTTGATTCGCGAGAAACGCCCCGCTGTAATACAATACTATCCGAAAAAAATCAAGATCCGGGATAAATCTTCTTTTATTTTGGCGTTTCCTGTACTGACTAGCGTTTCAGCTCTTTTGCGACGACAGAACTCATCATCGCGCCCGCAATCACGAACAGCCCAGCAATCACCGCGAAGGAAATCCATGGGTTCACATCCTGATACCCTAAGAGCGCATAGCGAACGAGGTTAATGGTGTGATGGAGCGGGTTGAACAAGCTAATGGTATTCCAAGGTGCTGGGAGACGCGAGACTGGATAGAATACGCCCGCCAAAAAAATCATCGGTTGCAAAATGAAGGTCGTGACAATTTGAAGCGATTCAAAACCACGCGCTTTCATCCCAAAAATTACCCCCATAAACCCGAACAACAACCCATTCAACAACACAATCGGAACAAGAAGAAATGAGTGAGCCAAGGTCAGATCTGGAACCCACCAAGCCGTGAAAAGAACTGCTAGTAGAATCGTGATCACTGCACGTGTCAT
>CAZRDS010000088.1:0-3363 GCA_964598895.1 uncultured Gammaproteobacteria bacterium
GTTCACATCCTGGTCAGAGAAGTACGCGACAGAAGCGATTGCTCCGATTCAAAACAAGGTTGGTCAATTTCTCTCTTCGTCTGTTGTACGTAATATCGTGGCGCAGGTGAAGTCGACGCTGAATATTCGTCGTATCATGGATGATGGAAAAATCTTGATCGTGAACTTGTCCAAGGGGCGTATCGGAGAGGATAATATGCGCTTGCTTGGAGGCATGTTGATCACCAAGATCCAGCTTGCGGCACAAGAGCGCCAAAGCATGGCCGAGAGTGATCGTCGGGATTTTTATGTGTTTGTTGACGAGTTTCAGAACTTCGCAAACGAATCGTTTGCGTCCATCTTGTCTGAAGCGCGTAAGTATCGTTTAAACTTGATGTTGGCACACCAATATATCGAGCAGCTTGATGAAAAAGTGAAGCCAGCTATTTTTGGAAACGTTGGAACGATTATCGTCATGCGCGTGGGTGGAGAGGATGCTGCAGCGATGGAAACGGAGTTTGCCCCGGTCTTTTTGCCAGAGGACTTGGTGAGCTTAGCGAAGACCCAGATTTATCTGAAGCTATCGATCGATGGAGTCGCGACCAAGCCGTTTTCGGCTAATACCTTGCCTCCGATCGCAAAGCGCATGCAGAGTGAAGAAAAGGTCATTTTTGTAAGCCGCGAGCGCTATGCAGAGCCACGCGCTGTTATTGAAGAGAAGGTCTTGAAGTGGAGCGGGATGGAGCTCGCCGTAAGCTTGGCGACAGGGAAGACCTCTTTAGAGAACTCAACAGCTACACCTGCTCAAAAGACGACCAGCGAAAAAGCGCTTACTGAAGTTCCGGTCGGTGCCTTGCAGTACCCAAAAATTCTATCCGAAGAAGAACGAGAGGCCGAACGTGCTGAGAAGAAAGAAGATGGGTTAACGCTTGACGAGGATGTGGCACCGCCGCCTCAGGACTATCTCGTAATTCGTCCGGAGCGTATGGCGGCTATTACGGCGGCTGTTGCGAAGTCGACCGGTATGCAGCCAAAAAAACAAAAGCCGATGTTCTCGCATACCTGTACGCGCTGCAGCAAGAAATGGGACTTGCCGATTCAGCTCGATCCGACACGTCCGATGTATTGCCCGGAATGTATGTTGATTGTACGTGAAGAACGCAAGCAAGCTTCTTCTGAGATCAAGAAAGTGCTGAAGAGCCCGCCACCGCCAGAGCAGGGAGGGGAGCCGATGGCGCTCCATCGACCACGCATTACGCCACCCGCCGTGGAAGAGCGCGGAACGGTAAAAATTGTTCGCCAAGGAGATGCGGGTGGGGCATCGGATGACCTGTCATTGGCTGAACTGCTGCGTCCAAATCCGAGTACGGGGCAGGCTTCGAATACTGCTCCTAATCAGCAAGCTCCTTCAACACGTCCTGCGCAGGTGGGGGCATCGGGTGAGGCTACAGGAGAGAAAAAGCGTCATCGCAGAAAGCGTGGTGGGAAAAAAGTGCGAGAAGCACAAGCACAGGCAGCAAGTCGTGCTGCGGGAGGTTCAGCAGCTCCGCCAGCTGAAACGGTTTCGCATGCATACATGGATGTCCCATCCCCTGTGCAGCCGCTTCGTACGGCACCTGAAATTATTGCGTTTCCGGATGTTCATTTTAACGAGCCTCCGCAAGCATCAGCTCCTCCGCAGGCGGCTCAACCTGTGCCACCCGGTCAACGTGTGCGTTTCGATTAGTAATCACTCTTCATGCTTTTCTCCGGCGCTGAGCCTTTGTCGTTTCGTTCTGCATTCTCTTGGCGTTGGCAGATCTTCTGTTCGCTGTGTTTGAGCGTGATGGTGTGCGGGTATGCCCTGAGTGCCTCTGCTCAAACAACAGCCACCACCACACTTTCCGCCGCTTCACTCGATACGGACGGCGATGGTTTGCTCGATGCGTGGGAAGTACAAGTGTTTCATACGGATCCAACAAAGAAAGATACGGACAGTGATGGATTTGCGGACCGCGTGGAAATAGAAAAAGGGTTCAATCCACTCGGAAAGGGGAGGCTTATCGATACGGATACAGATGGTGATGGGCTCGTAGATCGGCTAGAGTTGGCTTTTGGGTCGGACCCATTGAATGCAGATACCGACGGCGACACCTATCCGGACGGTAAAGAAGTGATGGATGCCTATTCACCGACCTCGACGGCACCCGACCTCCTTCCCAAGTCCGTTCATGTCAATATCGCAAAACAAGAACTGACGCAGAATGTGTTAGGGATCGCCATCAAGACTCATCGTGTCTCGACGGGCCTTCCAAATAAGCCAACACCCGTCGGTACGTTCAAAGTCCTTCAGAAAAATCCACGCGCATGGTCACATGCAGCAAAGCTCTGGATGCCGTACTGGATGCATTTTAGTGGCCGGGGTCATGGGATTCACGAATTACCCGAATGGCCGAACGGGCGCAAAGAAGGTCAGGACCATCTTGGAAAGAAGGCGAGTCACGGGTGTGTTCGCCTTGGAATAGGGGATGCAAAAGAAGTCTATGAATGGACGCCTGTGGGTACGCCGGTTATAGTGGTAGCACGTTGACCTATAATTATGCGTCGTTTTCGTTCCTTTTTGGGAGTAGTCGTCCTACTACCGGGTCTTTTGATCCCGGCAGGCGTGTTTGCGGCGACCAAATCCACAAACTGGGAGCCGTTCACGCCGCGCACGGATGAGTTTGCCTCAGCGATCGTTCTTCTCCCAACCAGTCATCAAGTTTTATACAGCTTTAAACCAGACAAGCCGCACGTCGCAGCGAGTCTGACAAAGTTAGCGGGGGCGATGGCTTTTTTCCAGAAACCTGGCTCGTGGGAACGGATCGTGACTCTCACCAAGGCGGACGAAGTCGGTGGTGGACGATTGCGCGTCAAGGTCGGTACAAAAGTTCCGCTCCGTGATTTGTTTTATTCGAGTATCACCGCAAGCGCGAACAATGCTGCAATGGCGGTTGCACGCATGAGTGGTCTTTCCATGAGGGCCTTTCTGGCACGCATGAATCAAGTGACCAAGGCGACGGGGGCGACTCATACGGTTTTTTATGATGCCTCGGGGATGAATCCAAGGAATATGACAACGGCACATGATATGGCTCTCTTAGCCGAAGCTGCCTTCAATAAACCGGAGATCCGTCGCGCTGCTACCGTTTCAACGTATCCTGTTCGGATCGCGTCAACGGGTAAGCTTCACCCGATCAATAATACCAACCCACTTTTGGCTCCAGATAGCGGAGTTTGGGTGATGGGTGGCAAGACAGGGTATCTTGAGGGCTCGACGTATAACTTCGTAGGACGCTTTCGTCCCGAGCGGGCCGATGGCACTCCAGAGCTTGGCAAAGACGTCCTAATCGTGGTATTTGGTGC
>CAZRDS010000089.1:0-3150 GCA_964598895.1 uncultured Gammaproteobacteria bacterium
TGGTGGGGCCTTCTGGCGCTGGAAAATCTACTTTAATGCAACTCTTACTTGGGTTTTACAGACCCACACAAGGCCAGATATTCATCAACAATCAAGACACGGCTCACATGGACTTGAATGTATTAAGACAAAAAAGTGCCTGGGTAAGCCAAGACGTATTTTTATTTCATGCCTCTATAAGAGATAACCTGTGTGCCGGTTGGCATTACACAGACAATCAAATCAAAGACGCATTACCCCGTTGAGAAAGTCGCACCTGGTGTCATGTCGCGTGAGCCGGTGACCGTTCCACTCATGACGGGAGTCAAAGCGATCGATTCCATGATTCCGATTGGTCGTGGCCAACGTGAGCTCATCATCGGGGACCGTCAGGTAGGAAAAACAGCGATCGCCATTGATACGATCGTCAACCAAAAAGGCCAAGGCGTAAAATGTATTTACGTGGCCATCGGACAGAAAGCCTCGAAGGTTGCCAAGCTCGTCGCCAAGCTTGAAGAAGCAGGTGCGCTTGAATACACGACCGTCGTACTTGCGAGTGCTTCTGACCCAGCCTCCCTTCAGTACATTGCGCCTTATGCCGGGTGCGCCATCGGAGAATATTTTATGGACCAGGGTGAAGATGCGCTCGTCATTTACGATGACTTGTCGAAGCATGCCTGGGCCTATCGCGAAATTTCGTTGCTCTTGAAGCGCTCACCAGGACGTGAAGCTTACCCAGGAGACGTCTTTTATATTCACTCCCGTTTGCTTGAGCGTGCGGTGCGTTTAAAGAAAGAATTCGGTGGAGGGTCGCTCACGGCGCTGCCAATTATTGAAACGCAGTCAGGTGATGTCTCGGCCTACATTCCAACCAACGTCATTTCCATTACGGATGGACAGATTTATTTGGAAAGCGATCTTTTCTATCGTGGGATCCGCCCTGCCTTGAACGTTGGATTGTCGGTTTCGCGTGTGGGAGGCGCTGCACAAACGAAAGCCATGAAGAAAGTGGCCGGACCGCTCCGCCTTGATTTGGCGCAGTTCCGTGAATTAGAGGCTTTTGCGCAGTTCTCCTCCGACGTAGATGCTGCAACCAAGAAGCAGATTGAACGTGGACGACGTTTGGTAGAGCTCTTGAAGCAGGGGGAATTGCAGCCGCTCTCGATGGAACTTCAAGTTGCGATTTTGTACGCAGCTGTGAAAGGTTTCGTGGATGTGATCCCTGCGGAAAAGATGGCAGAGTGGGAGCGCGGATTCCGTGCTCAGCTCGAGCTTTCTTCAAAGTCATTAATGGAGCGCATTCGCGATGGCAAAAAAGTGGATGATGAAATCGAAGCGGAGTTGAAGGCGGCGATCGAAAAGTGGAACGCATCGTTCCTCGCGCAGTCGGCTCAGAGCTAATCGCCTATGGCCACCTCTCCTCGCATCTTGCGCCGTCGCTTACGCTCCGTGAAATCCACGGGGAAAATTATGAAAGCGATGGAGCTCGTCGCCGCGTCCAAAATGCGCAAAGCGATCGGGCTTGTGACCGGGGGACGTCCGTACGAAGAAGCAATTAGTCATTTGGTGCAGCAGCTCCTCCAAGCGCCTGGTGTAGATCTGTCGGATCCATTCCTGCGCTCGTTCGTACGTCAGGACAAGCGATCGACGCGTCTGTGTGTTGTCGTGTTCGCCTCTGACCGTGGACTGTGCGGAGGCTTCAATACCCAGGTCAGTCGTGCGACGCTTGAGTTCCTGCGGAGTCACCCACAAGATCAGCTCACCGTGATCACGGTTGGCTCACGCGTGGAACGGGCGATTCGTGCGGCGGGCTATACAATCGCAGCCGCCTTCCCAGCGGTTTCGCAGAACCCCTCGTTTGAACAGCTGCATCCGCTCTTCAAACACATCCGCAATCTGTTCCTCTCGGGTGAGGCAGATCGCGTGTGTATCACCTACACGCATTTCCAGAGCGCCTTGTCCCAGCAGACACGCGTGACACAGCTCTTACCGATCGAAGTGAAGCCGGCCGTGGGAAAGGCCTCAGACGACTTGGTGGAACCATCGGTTGGACGTGTGTTCCGTCATTTGCTCCCGCGCTTGATTGATGCACACATGTACCAAACGGTCCTTGAGTCTGCGGCCTCTGAGCATAGCGCTCGAATGCTTGCCATGCGCTCGGCAAGTGATGCGGCCAAAGATATGTCAGACGACTTGGCGCTTTCTCTGAACCAAGCGCGTCAGGCTGCGATCACTCGTGAAATTTCAGAAATCTCCGCCGGTAAAGCGGCTCTTACGGCCTAAGCTGTTCTATGAAAAAACCTTCCTCACCAGTCACCTCCGATGCGACGACGCACGACATGCCAACCATCGGTCAGATTACACAAGTTCTTGGCCCAGTCGTAGACGTTGAATGTACCGGCACACTGCCACCTATTTATACGGCGCTCATTGTCCGTCGCAAAGAAGGGGACCTTACCCTTGAAGTGGAGCAGCACCTCGAAGGGGGTGTTGTCCGCACGATCGCCATGTCTTCAACCGATGGCTTGGTTCGAGGATTGCCTGTGCTGGATAGCGGTGCGCCGATTTCTGTTCCTGTTGGTCGCGAGGTCTTGGGTCGTATGTTCAACGTTGTAGGGGATGCGATCGATGAAGGTGAACAGGTCAAAACCAAGAAGCGCTACCCAATTCATCGCGCCGCTCCGTCTTTTGAAAATCAATCGACCAAAGCGGAGATTTTGGAAACGGGGATCAAAGTTATCGACTTGATTTGTCCCTTTTTGAAGGGTGGAAAAATTGGATTATTTGGAGGAGCCGGTGTCGGCAAAACAGTGATTGTGATGGAGCTCATCCGTAACATTGCCACGGAACACGGAGGGTATTCGGTCTTTGCTGGCGTTGGAGAGCGTACACGTGAAGGAAATGCTCTCTGGCTTGAAATGAATGAGTCCAAGGTTATTGATAAAACAGCCCTTGTCTTCGGCCAAATGAACGAACCACCAGGAGCTCGTGCACGCGTTGCCTTATCGGCGCTTTCGATGGCGGAATATTTCCGCGATGAAGAAAAACAGGATGTCTTGTTCTTTGTCGATAACATTTTCCGCTTCACCCAAGCCGGTTCTGAAGTATCCGCTCTGCTTGGACGTATTCCTTCAGCTGTGGGTTATCAGCCAACCCTCGCGACGGAGATGG
>CAZRDS010000090.1:0-2846 GCA_964598895.1 uncultured Gammaproteobacteria bacterium
GAACTATCAAGCATCCTACAATGGGGCTCATCCGTAGATCCTCTTCACTTGCCCAAGCACCTCGTGCCAGGCGTCCGCGTACGACTCAGCGTTGCCGCAGGCCATGATCTTTTCGACGAACTTCCAAGATGGCATTCCACCGAAACAGGACAGCGGTGCATTGAACCACTCTTCTGCCTGAATTTTAGTCAGGCCTTTTGATATGAGGTAATCCTCAATCAACGTGACAACCCACGCGCCGCTACAAGACTTCGGCCAATCGGCAATGCTCTTAATACTCATCTACTTGCTCCCCTCATCACTGCACACGAGCACCTTGTCGCTCATCGTTAGTTGATACATGTGATAGGCCTCCGAAAGCTCTTGAATCGCGGACTTCCAATTCACCCGACAGCTCTGGCCCTTCTTTGTACTCTCTTTAACGGCCCACGCCCACACGGCGGTATCGACCGCGTTGAGTAACGGTTGTAGTTGCTCTTTCGTGGGATGATTCACTTGCTCCCCTCACCTGGCTCAGTGTTCAGTTCGGATTCTAGGCGGTCGGCTTCTTCTTCAAAGTAGCTCATGTCTTTTGGCGCCTTTCTCTCAGAGCAGAAGCGCTGCATTTCCTCGAACGCTTTCAGTTCGCCACGACGCTCGGCTCGCTCAAGTGCCTTAGTGATGGCATCCACGTTGCATGATCCCGTGTAGAAGCCAGAGAAAACTTTCTCCGCCTCATCCCGCGCACTGGTGGGTTTGTTCATTTGGATTGCTCCAGGGGTAAAAGACTAAAAACCACGGTGCCATTTTCCTGCGGAAGGATAAATCCGATTTTGAAAGTAAGCCGAGGATACTTCTGGTCGTGCATCTTTTGGATTTCATCTTCGGTAAATAAAACACTCGGAAGGAATTCCGGGTCGAAGTAACGAAGCTCTACCGTGTCGCCCATCTGAAAGTTACGGTCATTCTTTCGCACTTCAAACGTCTTCGAGCCGTCGGCAACGCGGGCGTAATACTGCGGCCAGATCTTCAGCTCGTGTCTCATCTCAAATCTCCTGGTAAAAAGAAGCCGGGGCTGGGGGTTCCGGAAGCCGAGCCTTTTCGAACGCGGCCTTCACCATGTCGAAGAGCTTCTTAATGTCCTCATCGGCTTGCTTCGTCGTGTAGTCGGATTCGATCCCGTTGTTCTTGAAGAATGTGTGCGCATTCTCGTTTGTCCAGGGATCAGGCGAGTGACGTAGTGCCCAGTAGATGTGTTTCTTACACGCGATATCCTGTAACGCTTTCCGCAAATCAGACCACACTTGCCAGCCGAAACTAGGCCCGTTATCGGCAAGGTCTTTTATTTGGTTCCTCTCGATCCGCTGCAAAATATCTTGCCGCTTCTGTGGTTCGTCGCTCGACCACCACCCCTCCTCATCTTCGCCGCAAATATAATTCGTTACGCACTCAATAACGTCTCGCTGAATCGAGATGCTTCGGATGAACTCGCGCTGCTCTTCCTTGCTCATGGCATCGAAGAAGGCGCGTAGGTCAATTTTCGCCTGGTAATTCTCGACCGTAATAACCTTGCTCATCTACTTATCCCCCGCAATCCGTTCGACGTCGGCGAGTGCATCTTTAAAGTCTGGCTCGCCCGAGTCCTTCCACTCCTCAAGTACGCTCTGCTGCCTGCGAATAATCGAGATGAGCCGTTCGATGGTCGATGGGTTCGCGGCGGCGGCACGCTTAGAGATAACATGAGAAAAATCTTCCCAGCTCCAGCTTGAAAATGCATCGCCGCTATCGCCGTCTGCCATCCATGTCAGCGAAAACAAATCCTCGTCGGCCGTAACTGCTATCGTGTGAATGTCCCAATTGGTCTTGCCGGTCTTCTGGTCGGTCACCTGAAGCGCGCACGCGAAAATAGATCCGTCGTAAACGGGCACATCTGGATCATGCTCAATCCACTCGGGGCCGGGCGTCGCCGCCCTAGACTTGGCTTCCAGTTCACTGAGCAGGGTTTCGAGTTGAGTGGTCATGGTCCGCAGCTCCCGTGTAGTTCGCACTCGGCTTCTCCGCTGCAAACATATTTTGTGTGGCAATAAACGCAACGCCCGACTTTCCCATTGTCCTTTTTAACCAAGCAATCTTTCTTCTTGAGGCAATCGGCATTCCTTCGGTCTACGCACCACTTGCGCTCGCAGTTCTCGTCGATGCAGATGTCAAAGTGACTTGGTTTCCTCATCACCCACCTCCAATTTTTGCTTGAATCTTGGCGATAGCGTCACATGCCTCGCACGTTTCTCCAGGCTCCATAGCGCCGCACCAACAAGACTTCTCCAACGCCTCAACCGCTTCCAGGAGACTTTCGGCGAGCAAAATGAAGGTCAGCGGATTAGTCGGCTCATCAGTGGCCGCAAGCGTTTCCATCATCTGATTGAGCCGCTGTTTCACGTCGTCAAGTTGAGGGGGGGTCATGAATCAACCTTCAGCTCGAAGACTGGCCCGACTCTCCATTCAAGTGGAACTGCTTCTTCCATTGGCATGATGTCGTCTGGACCGATAACGTGAATCTCGGTGTCGGAGTGAACCTTAAACCAGACTGGCGTCTCAAGCCGCGCCATCGTGTAATGGCGAAAAGGCTTCCCGCTTAAGATTGCTTGTTCAAAAGTTAGAAAATTGTTCATTGTTCCTCCCCAATCGCCCGTGCGATGTCGGCTAGTGCCTTGTTGCGCACGCGATCATCAATCTCAATTTCTGAACTTGAAATATAAGAATTAAGATCAATTAAAATAACATTTTTACTTTTTAATTCAACTATAATATTCCCAATTATTGAATTATACATATTGATACTTTTCGTTAAACCTGGTGAATGTTTTTCG
>CAZRDS010000090.1:2856-3127 GCA_964598895.1 uncultured Gammaproteobacteria bacterium
TGCACCCACCGCAATCGCCAATGCGCGCTCTAACTTCTCCTGGGTGACGGGTGACTGTGTAATGAAATTCTGAATCTCTTCAACGTCACCATGTTTCTCATCAAGTTCAATGTTCGCTTCGCCATTGAGTTTGAGCAGGTCACGGCCAGTGTTTCCTGGAGCCCAGTTACGGATACCCCAGCCTGAACGCTGTGAAACGCCGCAGTCGATATGCCAAGAGCCAACAGGCACTTTCTCCCGCACCGCCTTCACTTCCGCTAGATACTTTTGG
>CAZRDS010000091.1:0-1740 GCA_964598895.1 uncultured Gammaproteobacteria bacterium
GGATCAAAGAGGTGAGAGCCGACACGGGCTTGGAGTTGAGCGCCTACCGTCTGTCCGCGTGGATGAGCCGCAAGATCGACGAGTTCATCCCCGTTCCAAACACGTACGTGGGCTGCGAGGGCCGCATCACCGGCATTGGTCACACGCAACCCGTAGTAAGCCATAATGGTTGCGAATGCCGTTGGGCCACAGCCTCCATTCTTGAATGTCTGGGTACATCCGTTCACCACAGGTTGGTGATAGCCATCCCCGCCGCGTCCATCACCCTTGCACGGTGTGAGAGATTCGTTGTTTGTGAGGTTCGGGCCGTAGCTGATGTTTCCCCAAGGGGCGTTGCCTTGTTCGTAGCTTTTGCGTAATGGAAGGACCGAAAATGTGACACCATCCAATGTTTCTGTTCGGCCAGATGCGCCACCGCCACAACCCAATCCATCTAATCCCGCATCAAAACCTGTCGCGGCTGGGTTTCCCGTCATCTCACCGGTCTGGGTGAAAGGGGCTTCTTCTTGAATGCGTTGAACGCGGATAGGATTCATTTCCACCAATTTTGGGTTGATGGTTTTCAGAATAAGAAAACTTGTGAGCAACACAACCAAGCCGACGACAGCATCCTGAATAATTTTCTTGCCCGTCTCTACTTCTGGGAGCGAAGCGGACAGCATGTAGCGAAAGCCTCCATAGACGATCATGATGGCCGCGAGAATGGCGCCTAAACCTACTGATAAGCGATAGATTCCAGAGATATATTGCGCGAGGTAGGGGATGGAAACTTCTCCATCTTGTTCGGTGGCAGCCGTAAAACGGACCCCTGGAATTGGGACGGCCGGATTTGGCGCGATCGGGGTGAATGGTCGAGCTGCTGGTGTTTCGGCGGGCACGGTCTCATCTGCCGCCGGGCTGGGAACAGTGGTGGCGGGGGGCGTCGCGGGGGCAACGGAGGGTGGGGTAGCCGGAGGGGTCGCCTGAGCGAGGGCAAATCCTGGGGCGCAAAGACCAACCACGACAAACGTCAGGCTGAGGCTCGCGGCGATCTTTGAAAGAAGGGGGAAAGAGCGAGGCATAGATTAGCGACCGGTTTGAGCACGGGCATCCAGAATTTGTCCGATGAGATTCGCCAACTCTTGAGCTTTGACAAAGCTCGTAACGACCTGATTTCCGATAAAGAAACTGGGGGTCGTACTGAGTCCGGAGGAGCGGGCGAGGGCCACTTCTTTCTTCAATTCGTCCACGTGTGTTTTGGCATTTACACAGTTCTCAAACGCGGTTGTTTCAAGTCCAGCTGTCTGTGCCGCTTTTGAGACGCCCTTGCGATCGAGCTTGGCGGTTGCAAACAGAGCATCATGCATCTCCCAAAATTTTCCTTGGTCTTGTGCACAGCGTGCCGCAAGCGAAGGAAGCAACCCATCCGCTTGGTCAGCATTTAAAGGAAGGTCGCGCCACACAAGGCGAGCTTGAGTAGGAAAGGCCTGCATAGCGAGACGAATTTCGGGCTCCATCAAACGGCAGGTCAAGCAATTAAAATCGGCAAACTCGATCACTTCAAGCGCGTCAGTACTCGTGCTTCCACGTGCCGGGTCTGTTGGACGAATAGGGGGAAGCGTAATCGTGCTGGGTGTGCCCGCCTCTAAGCGAGCGATTTCTGCTTCGGCGGCGCTTGGGTCAAGAAAATTTCGGAGTTCATTAATACGACTCCAGGTAAACACCCCAAGCAGTAAAATAAAGAATCCAGCTAAGGCAAGG
>CAZRDS010000091.1:1750-2935 GCA_964598895.1 uncultured Gammaproteobacteria bacterium
GCGAACGATTCATAGAGATAAGTGTACTGGGTTCGAGCTTAGTTCGCTAGCTGAACAACGAGCGCGGCGATGTCTGGGCCGAGGTACTGCGTTGCAAGCATCACGCCTACGACCGTGATCACAATCGGAAGAATAAGGGGGAGAGATTCCAAGAAGAGCATAAAGACTCCAACGGTGGCTTCAAGGGTAATGGTTGCTGCTTCACTCACATCTCTCATTGCTTCCGTAGGAGGGACCTTGTCCGGGCCTTTCTTAAAGAAGTTTCTGATAATCTTAGAATAGATCCAGATCATCGCCACTGGGGTAAGGCAGCCTGTCGCCCCAAGCGCGACGCGTGTGCTCCGTCCCGCCATCTCTGTAAGGGGAGAGCTGCCGCCTCCGCTCGATTGTGCGGCGAGCTCGTCCGCTTGTAGCTGCTCACGTTCTTTTTGGTCTTGTTCTTCGCGCGCAGCGGCGTTCACACCGGCGTATAGGCTATTGATGCGCTGGTTCGTCGTGTTGTAGGTGCTGTTTCCTGCTACTTGTTGGGAGCTATTCGAACGTGGGGAGCGGGACCGGCTGGCAGGGTCCGTCTGTTGGTCGGGTGTGCTGGCATTGGGAGAGATAAATTGTTCCTGACGGCTTTGATCGGCACGTTGTTCGTTCATGAACGCTTGATTTCGGGCCTTGGTGGCATCGGCTGGGCTTTCGTCTGTATTGTCATTTTCCGCTTCATCCGAAGATGGAGAAAAGAAGGGTTGCTGGTTGGCCGCATCAAGAACGCTCGGTTGGTAGTCGTTATCATTTGCTGCTTCTACCTCGCGAGAGCTGGCTTGCTGCCCACCAATGAAATTTTCTAAACGTTTCGCTTGAAAACGTGCGCGATTTGCCGTGTCAGTTTGTGTATTTTGAGCAGAGTCTGTAAGGGTATCTCCTGATGGAGTCCTGCGTGTGAAGGATGTATTTTGTGTGGGGTTTGCGGATGGTTCTGGGCGCGGAGTCGCGGGGCTTTCCGATTTCATGAAGCATGTTCAAGAGGTCGCTCCGCTTAAGCGTGAATATGGCCAGGCAGAAAGCGCTGGTGCCGCAATCTACTTGCTAAGTGATCTGAGCCGTGGAGTTACTGGACAGATCCTGTTTGTGGATTCCGGATACAACACCGTGGCCGTGTAGATGCAATTGCTTGCCATACCGAACTGGTCGTTT
>CAZRDS010000092.1:0-2780 GCA_964598895.1 uncultured Gammaproteobacteria bacterium
CTTATCGCAGGCTACCACGTCTTTCATCGGCTTCTACTGCCAAGCCATCCACCGCATGCCCTTACGTACTTTGACCATCCAGTCTCTGATCTTGCGATCAGTACAAACAGAATGGCGAAATTGCAATGATGTTGCTGCTGTACACAGTCAACATCCAATGCCTTGCACGTATAACATACTGATATGCTATACGTTATCTTTCGTTGTCAAAGTGACAGTCTGTCTCGCGGTGAGGCGAGGCGGACACAGATGAAGTTCGGGGGACCGGAGCTCATCTGTGACCGTCTCAACAAAAAAGGCGCTTGACCCGGGTGGGCAAGCGCGCTGATGACGGAGTCATCGTGCGCACGTGCGGGCTCGGTGTCTCCATTGCTCCCCTAGTGCAGTCAGTAGGTCGTGGGAGGTGGTGCTTTTCTTGTGAAGTGCCAGTACTATAAAGAAGTCAGCTTGGAGTGTCAAGCTTTCGCTTCCATTCCACTTCTCCCTTATTTTTCTATGCATAAATTGCGTATTTTTGCCGTTGGTTCGCCACACGAAGACTGGCAAAGAGAGGCTATCCACAGCTTCTGCACACGTCTCACCCCTTTTGCTCAGATGGAGGTGAAGGAATTACCCGATGGAGCGGGCGGTTCGGCTAAACCAGATCCGAACCGCGTAAAGGGAAAAGAAGGTGAGGCGCTCCTGAGCGCCATTGGGTCTACTCCTTATATTGCCTTGGACGAACGAGGGAGGAATCTCTCTTCAGCAGAATGGGCGGACTTACTGAAAGAAACGGCTGAAACAGGGCAAGCAATCGGGTTCGTCATCGGTGGAGCGTGGGGCTTGGACGAGCAGGTGCGAAATAATGCAATAAAAACCGTTTCATTTGGAAAACAGACGGCGCCCCACATTCTCGCAAGGATTTTATTATTGGAGCAGCTGTACAGAGCCGAGACAATCCTAAAGGGAAAGGAGTATCATAAGTAGTATTATGACCATGGAGTATCACCAACCTTCTCTCGAGACGCGCTCTAATAGACCCAGTCCCTACAAAATTCCGCCCATCCCACAGATAGCTCGGGATCACAGGCCCCGCACCGAACAACGAGAGAAAGAGCCTGTTTTAAAAATTGGTGCTGCCACAAAAGCCTCACTGGAACACCCTGACAGAAACGAAGACTCTGCCTATCATTCGCTTTCGAAAGGACTCGCGTTTGTTGCAGATGGAATGGGTGGTGTACCCGCAGGAGACTATGCGTCGGGTGTTGCTGTTTCACTCATGAGCGAGCGCGAACGTAATCGTTTGCTTGAGAAAGCGTCTGGGCCAGATCGAGCGGTCTTAGAGAAGATTGGTAGTGTTTTTAACCAAGCAAGAGAAATACCCCTCAACAAATTTGCTGTAGAAGATGCAACTGGGGAGCTACTTCTTCTTATGAACCGAATGATTGAAGAAACGGTTCAAACACACCCTACGATCTTAGCGAAAGCTCGACCCTATTTTTTGGAGAAGTTTGGAAAGGAATATGATGATACGAATCCCGCGCACAAGGCGATCATGGAGAAAGTACTTTCCACTATTGGAACAACGGGAACGATGACAAAGATCTGGAACGATGCGGATGGACAAACTTATGTCACGGCGGGGAGCGTTGGAGATAGTCGAGCCTACATTTTGCGTGGAGGAAGAATGATCCAGCTGACGAATGACCATAGCCCACTTCAGACACTTCTTAACGCTCAACTGAAAGATGAAAATGGAGTGGTCATAGATGGTAACGATATTGAGAAAACTATTTCGAAAGAAGAGATCACACGCTTGGCAGAGGACCATTCTGAATTGCAACAGCTTGTTCATCGTGTGAGTAGAACACCTGGCGCTCGTGTAGCCATCAAAGATATCCGGAATATGATGTATCTCGCTCTTGGTGGTGGCACTTTTGCAAAAAAAGAAATGGGAATAGATTTTGTTCCTTCTATTTCAACGCACAGACTTCTGCGCGGAGACAAAATCATTCTCGCAACCGATGGATTGATTGATAACGTATCGGACAGAGGCATCGCTATCACAACGCAGACGTACGACGGCGATCCGGAGAGCGCCGCGCGAGCCCTCCAAGAAGAGGCGACTGAAGTCTCCGCATCAAACGGAGTCCGGGCGAAAAAAGATGATGTCACAGTGCTTGTTCAGGAATACACCTAAATTCATGAATCATCCCACCACCCTCCTTCGCCCTGGTAGCATGACGTTTTTCACAGGGCCAATGTTTTGTGGGAAGACGCTTGAGCTGATTCGACACTTGCAGATTTTTGAGCAGCAACAAATTCCCCTCATTTGTTTGCGACCCGCAACGGATACGCGCACAACCAAACTTCAATCAAGGTCCGGGCTCACGCTGGATGGAGAGATCGTCGAGGCGACGGATTTAGAGAAAATAAAAGATCTCATACGCGATAAGTGGGTCATCGGTGTCGATGAGGTGAACTTTTTTACACCTGAACTCGTGCCCATTCTTGTTGAGGAGCTTCGCAAAGGAAAAACGATCTTGCTTTCCGGGATCGATACGAATTTCCGCGCAGAGCTCTTTCCAACCACACAAGCGATTCTCGCGATTCCCGAAGTGATCATCCAGCGTTCTCGATCGGTCTGCAGCGTTTGCCGGCAACACAATGCAACGCGCACACAACGCTTACGCAACGGGAAACCTGTACCGAAGAACGATCCGATGATGCTCGTTGAAGGAAGTGCGGAGAATGTGACGTATGAAGCGCGGTGCCTGGAACATTACGAGCTAGGTTGATGA
>CAZRDS010000093.1:0-2465 GCA_964598895.1 uncultured Gammaproteobacteria bacterium
ACGAACTTGTTATTCATAACGTAATGCTTCAATAGGATTAAGTTTCGCAGCCCGACGAGCGGGGTAGAACCCAAAGACCAACCCGATTCCAACGGACACTCCAACGGCTAGGGCGATCGACGTCCAGGAGACGACGGTCGGCATCTGCATGAGTGAACTGAGGAGCTTTGAGATGCCGAAGCCCAACAGGATCCCAATTCCACCACCCATCACCGTGAGCAAGATTGCCTCGCCCAAGAACTGCCAGATGATTTCGGCCTTCTCGGCGCCGATGGCCTGCCGAAGACCGATTTCACGTGTTCGTTCGGTGACAGTTGTGAGCATCATATTCATGATTCCAATGCCGCCGACTAAGAGCGAAATGCCGGCAATCGAAGCAAGGAGCGCGGTGAAGGTGTCGGTAATGCTCGAGGCGGCGCTTACGAGGTCGGACTGGTTCAGAATGCTGAAGTCCGCCTGCAAGGGGTTCGTGATCTTGTGTCGTTCAAGAAGGGCTGTCGTCACGGCCTCTTGCGCCTTGGCCATGGAAGCCGCGTCGAGCGCTTGTACACTGATCGTGCTAACAGATTCGTTACCTGTAAGGAATGCCCCTAGCGTTGTGACGGGAATAAAAATCGTGTCATCCTGGTTTGAGAAACCCGAACCGCCCTTGGCTGCTGTGATGCCAATGACGGTGAAATCAATGCCATTGATACGAACGTGTTCCCCAATTGGAATGGCCGTTTCTCCAAAGAGGTCGGTACGGGTCGTGGGTCCAAGCACTGCGACTTTGGCGCGCGAGCTCACTTGAGCGTCGCTAAAGAACGTACCGGACTCGATACTTACATTACGCACCGCTAAGTACGAGGGGGTCGTTCCCATGATTTGGGTGTTCGTATTCTTTCCACGAGCGGTCACTTGGTAACGGCGCGAAGACTCTGGCGCAACCGCAAGCACCCCATCGAGCCCCTTGAGCGCGGTTGCATCGTCTTGCGTGAGTGTTTGTGCAGATCCGCGACCAGCGCTTACCGCGACGCCTGCACCGCGTTGCGTGCCCGGCATGACGAGCAACAAGTTTGAACCGATCGACTGAATGTTTGATTCAATCTGGGCTTTTGCTCCCTGTCCGACCGACAGCATTGCAATGACCGACGCAATCCCGATCACTATCCCAAGCATCGTAAGCCCTGAGCGTACTTTGTTTGAAGAAACACCCAAATAAATCTCCGCGAGCTGGTCGGTGGGCCTCATACGTGCGTTTGTTGCTTACGCATCTGTGTATTCTTCCTATCTTCGACCAATTCTCCATCACGAATCACCAAAATACGTTCGGCATGTTCTGCGACATATGGTTCGTGCGTGATCAGAATGATCGTACGACCTTGTTTGTGTAGTTCTTGAAACGTCCCAAGAACCAAGTCTCCTGTCTTTGAATCGAGGTTTCCTGTTGGTTCATCCGCGAGAATGATGGCAGGGTCGTTCACGAGCGCTCGTGCGATGGCGACGCGTTGCATCTGTCCACCCGAGAGCTGGTTGGAGAGGTTTAGATGTTTATCTTCTGGGAGTCCTGCTGCGATCAGTGCTTTGGCAGCTTGCTGCGCTCGTTTTTCCGGATCCATCTTGGCGTAAATCAGGGGTAACTCAACGTTGCGCAGCGCGGTTGTACGACTTAAGAGGTGAAAGGCCTGGAAGACAAAGCCAATTTTTGTGCGTCGGATCCCAGCGAGAGCATCTGCGGGAAGAGCGGACACATCCTGGCCGTCGAGCAGATACGTTCCAGAAGTTGGCGTATCAAGCGCGCCGATAATGTGCATGAGCGTGGATTTTCCTGAGCCAGAGGGTCCCATGATGGCAACGAATTCGCCTTTCTCGATAGAAAAAGAGACGCCTTTTAAGATGCGCGTAACCTCTTTTCCGGTGGTGTATTCTTTTACAAGCGAACGGGCTTCAATCATAGGGTTAACGTCCGGCTGGTCGAGTGAAATTGCCTCCACCGCCACCCGCGCCTCCTGTGAGGCCAGGAATACGAATTCCACCAGCGCCCGTTTGTGCTGCCGCACCCGTACGGGCGGCACTTGCAGCCGCTTGTTGTGCTGGATCAATGGTACGTGTGACGACAGGCTCACCTTCACGCAATCCAGACAGGATCTCGGTGGTCTTATCATCGACGAGCCCTGTTTGAACGGGACGAATTTCAGGTGCGGTGGCGGAGGGAATGCCTTGCGTGCCACCCGTGCTTGCAGGATCGACTCCATTCAGTACCTGTACGCTTCCATTACTCACGGCAGCGTTTGGAACGGTAAGCACGTCTACTCGCGTGGCAGTAATAATAGAAGCAGAGACACTCATGCCTGGTTTTACGCGATCGTCTTGTGTCACGAAGAGAATTTTGACGCTATAGCTTACAACGCCTTGCGAGACCGTTCCGATCGAATCAACTTCACTAACTGAGCCAGCAATCGTGAGATCCGGGAGAGCATCAAAGG
>CAZRDS010000094.1:0-2354 GCA_964598895.1 uncultured Gammaproteobacteria bacterium
AAACATCCTTGCCCTTCATCCGCATCCCGGCCGACAACACAGTACCGGCCTTGATGCCGACACGCCGGGCTGCCTCACTTGCGCCAATACCCTCGGATTCCATCAGCGCCAAAGCCTGCTGAGTCTTGCTGAGTGGTGACATTGCTCATCTCCTGTTTTTCTGAATCATAGCACAATCTACTATTGACATGACCTATAGCACGTCCTACTATGACTCAAGTATCAACCGATCGTTTCCAACGCAACTCAAAGGAGTCTCACCATGAACAACACCCCGGATTTCGGTGATCGCGAGTATTTCACTTATGCGTCCATCTTGGCCGTTATGGCTGAGTCGGTAAAGAAACACGACCCAAAGACTTACGAGGCGTGTGTGGGTCAAATCGATATGAGAGAAACCTGTACCTTGCGCGGCCTTGGATACCTCGGGCAACTCCTTGCGCACGACAAAGACGCGAGCGAGATGCAGCGCTCCTTTGCCGGTGGCACCATTGCAGAGATGACCGCCCTTATGGCCGTCATGATCGAGATGAAGGAAGACTTGAGATGACCGCGGGCAACGTCCTCAGTTTCGACCAATCCGCCAGGGCCAAGCAGATTCGCGAAGAACGCGAGGTAAAAGCGGCGCTCGACAAGTTTTACGAATTGATGGAGAAGCACGGCTGCAGATGGGTTCTTCTGGCAGCCAAAGCCCCTGACGGGACAATGTTCCAGGTCTGTTCGACCGCTATTTCGACGGCTAGCCCGCCTGGCTTGAATTTTTTCGTTACCCCGCCAAAACAGTAGTCGAGCGCTCCGCTTCTACCGCCTGAAATCAAAGGGGCTGATCATCGGAACTTGATCGCGCCCCTTTTCCAAGACTCTGGCCCATAGGTCAATCAAGAGATTCCCTTCCTCGAACTTCGGCCGACTTCCCTGCTTCCAGCCCAGTAGCGTGGTCTTCGGGACCGCGATCGACAGCGCGACAGTTGTGGCGCCGTAGCCCTGGCGCTCCAGATCGACGATCACGCGAAACCAATCGACGTAGCGCTTCTCACCTTGTTCTGCCATGGGTATCTGGCTCAGGATGCAGCGATGTCGGCGACCATCAATTCATCCCTGGCCGCGATGTATCCAATGGAATGATAGCGCTCGGCATCTGACTGCAGCACGCCGCCGGCTACCATGTTCCTGATCGCCTCCTCCCGCGGCCTCTTGAGAGCCAGATTCGCAAGCACCAGCGCGCAGCGTTCATAGTGCTCAACAACCGGACTGATGTCGTCGTCTTGAACATCCGCCTCAAGTTCGGCGATTCGATCACCAAGCCTGTTGGCTCGCCCGCTAAGTCTTCCAACCATGCCTCAGACTCCTTTGCTCTAGATCCTGGATTCGCTTTTCCAAAACAGCCGTTTCATGACTTTGCCGGAGAAGGTTCAACACAAAAGCCAGGCGTGTGCCGTCCTGGGTTTGTATTTTCCCGCCCCGCATATCCCGATAGACCCTAGCCAATTCGCGATGAATGGCCAGGGCGTTTCTGAGATCGATTTTGGGGGGGGCGCCCTTCTCGGCATCGCCCACAGAATCAAGGTTTGCGGGGAGAAATTCTCCGCCGACTGGTTCGGTCATAGGCTGTGCTGCAGAACGGCGTTGTGGAACGGCTTCATGAAATTGGGGAGGCCGTAGTGGTGAGTATTACCGTCCCAGGTCGTGACGAATTGGGCGCGCTCAATGGGCGCGAAGGCAAGCGGCCTACCGATCGAGACATGCAGCTTAGACAGGACTGCAAGCCCAACCTGCGCCGGATGAGCTCCCTGCATATCCCATGGCGAACCAAAGTTAAGTTTCACCGGGGCCCTTTTCTTGGCGAGATTGCCGTTCTCGATCACCGTCTCGTAGAGCTCGCCAATCTTTGTGCACAACGCATCAATTTCCATCAGTGCGCTGGTCTGCTGCGCAAGGTGCTGACGAACCTCTGCCCAGGCCTGCTCATCGGCCTCTTTCTCTAGACGAGCCTGCAATGAAGCAGCCCTGCCACGAACATCAGCAAGAACATTCTCTGCGTCTGAACGGCGTTGTTCCGCTGCGGCACGGGCAACGGCGCGAGCCTCGCCGCCATCGTCGATACCGAGCAAGCGATCCGCACCACGCGCCAATCCCTCGGCGTCCAGGCGATCTATCTCCGCCTTCGCGCCCCTTTCAATCTCCATCAATTGGCGCTGCATTTCGCTGTATTGTTCAAGCGTGGGCTCGCTCAGGGATAACAGGTCTTTAAGTTCCATCGAATTACTCCTCAAAAAGCAGCAGGATCACTGCCAAACATAGAATTGAACTGCTCGTTGACCATCTGCGACACGGCAGCATGGTCGGGGTGCTTG
>CAZRDS010000095.1:0-2331 GCA_964598895.1 uncultured Gammaproteobacteria bacterium
TGAGCAACAAGATCGCGTTACGCATGTACGTCTCAAACATCGGACCACCGGTAGATTTTAGATCGTAGAGCTTATCAAAGATCTTCAACATTTCGTTGATTACGAACGTGCGTAAATGCGGATAGCGTGGATCAAACTCCAACATGTTGAGACCAAGTGGACGCTCAAAGTCCGCCGGATCAAACAAAATCACATCATCCGCACGCTCTTTTGGCACGTACTCCAAACATTCATCCACCAAGTCTCCATGAGGATCAATCACGCAAACACCACGACCCGCTTCGATATCCTGTTTAATCATCGACGCCTGAAACACCGATTTACCCGAACCAGATTTTCCGATGACATACATGTGACGTCGTCGATCCGCCTGCTTCATGCGCACCTCATACTTATGCCCGCGGTACTCGGATAACCCAAGCATAATCCCCTCTGTAGGCAGGTTAGGCGGTGGCAACGCCTTACGCGACAAAAGCCAGTTGATCTTAGGCGTCTCCGTAGAAGGAAGCGGCAAGTGAAAAATCGACGCCATTTCTTCCGAGCTCAGAACCAATCGATACGTCTCATCAAACCGACGAAAGATGAAATGACGAATCATGCGCGCCTGAAGCACCGGCATCTCCTTCGATAAGCTATTCCCATACTCGTAGATATTAAACTGTCCATAGGAATTCAAGATATCATTAAGGTAACGCTGGGCTTTTTCAGGCGTTTTCGCAGATACCATGATACGAATATTTGCCTCAAGTCCAGCCTTTGACGACTTCTCTTCCAATCCCTTGATCATCTCCGTCTCAAGGGGGGAAAGATGGTACGTGTCACCACCTGGCTTATCCTTGTCTTTATTCGCCGTGACAATCGAGCCCACGCCACGCAACACGTAGAGAATAAATCCAAGAAATCCATGACGCTCAACATCCTCTAAACGCTTCCCCTGCTGCATCCCTTTCGCAATCTCGAGCCCATCACGACGCCACTTTTGATTAGCGCTACGCAAAACATACTGAATAGACGCGCCATCACCAGACTCAATCTTTGAAAGCGCATTTGTGAGCGAATTCATCGAATCCGTCTCCAGTTTGCGGTATGTCTTGATCGGAAAGCAGCTTGGGCGCTTAAACACGACGTAACTTCCCAAGATAACGCTAGTCGGAGCAAAGATATTGTAATCCGGCACGTCCTCAATCTGTGCATTTGGATACTGCGCGTGAATCTGTTCCTCAATAAATTGGCGCTGTTTCTTTGGGATTGTGACGTAGAAAGAGATCTTGTCTTTATGCGCTACAATCTCAAATGCCATGAGATCCTTGCGACCAAGGAGCCATGCCGAAATCCCCTTCTCCGCGTGCATAGAACCAACCGTCGAAAAGACGGTCTCCATGCGCCCGATAAGCTCTTGAATCTGCTGCTGGCTTTTATCTTGCTGATTGTCATCTTTTCGCAGCTCCTTGGGCACACGAACCAGTAAAATGCTCATCCCAAAAGAAGTCCGCCATCCTCCATTCCGCCGAGCAAAGAAACGAATAATGAACAAAATGCTCAAAATGATAGAAACCGAAGCAAGCATCCCAACCACAGCTGCCATGAGCGGATCAGCCAAAGACCATCCAGCATTTATGCTTGTTGGATCGACGGAGGGGTCAATCACCCCTAGCTGCAAAAGGAACATCATGGCTTATTCTGCGATTGTTCTCGATAGGTCTTTTCAAGCTCGAGAACACGATCGGTTTTAATTTTAGCCTCCTGTTCAAGAAAAAATTTATTCACCCCCGGAATCGTGAGCAGCCATCCCCGAATGAGCTCAATCACCTTCTTCGCATGAACCTTTAGCCCATACACCATGGCCGTAATAGCCACGGCCGTCTCCTGCCCTTTACATAAAAAACGAATACGCGCCTCTTCTGGCATAGCCGCTACATAATCACCCAATCCGTCTTCAAGAATCTTCTCAAGCTCGACAGTGACTTCATCCTTGGGTTGAGCCGGAATCGTCTGCGAAGCGTCGTCTGAAGCATTCGCGGTTGAGGCTATAGACGAAGTAGGCGCCTGTTCAGACTGCTCTAAAAACGCGTCCTTCTTTTCCTGCGAACCGAGCGCCTCGTAGGCACGTTCATCCGCAACGAGAGGAGATTCGTCTTCAACCTGAGCATCGGGACGTTCAGGCAAGGGGCGCGGTCTGCGTTCAAGCGGTTCTAGAGTAGACGCCATGTGCCGTCAGTATAGCACATGCAAACCACCTAGGCCTTTCGAAGCAAGCTTCCCTCCGCCCCATCCTCAACAATCCATCCACGTTCCAAAAGCGCGTCACGTAATCGATCTGAAGCCTGCCAA
>CAZRDS010000096.1:0-1433 GCA_964598895.1 uncultured Gammaproteobacteria bacterium
TTGAACGTACGATGAGGATCTGACCTTCCTTCACCTTCTTGCCATCTTCGACTTTTACCGCGTCTTTCTTGGTGAAGGCGAATTCCTGTTCTTGCGCCTGGCTGTAGTGGATCTCAACCGTTTTCTGACCGGAGGCGGTGTCGATCAACTTCTGACCCGTGAGGGTTTGAAGCGTACGACGTTCACCAACCACGATCTTCACCTTTCCAGAGACCTCAGCGAGCAACGCGCGGTGCTTTGGCGAACGAGCTTCGAAGAGCTCTTCGACACGTGGCAACCCTTGCGTAATGTCTGAGCCAGCGGCACCTCCCATGTGGAAGGTACGCATGGTGAGCTGAGTACCTGGTTCACCAATGGACTGGGCAGCCATGATACCAACCGCCGTTTCTATGCGGACCAACTGGTTAAAGGCCAAGTCGTAGCCATAACACTTCTGACACAATCCACGACGAAGTTTACAGGTCAACACAGAACGCAACTTCGCTTCTTTGATGTTCGAGCCCTGAAGTGAGCGCACGATCTCTTCTGTGACAAGGGTGTTTTTCTTCACTAAGACCTTGCCCGTTTCGCTATCCTTGATGTCTTCCAATGGGAAACGTCCGAGCAAACGCGTGAGCAGTGGTTCGCCGATTTCTTCACACTCTTCGTGAGTGACGCGAGCACCATCTGTATCACCACAATCTTCCTGCATGATGATGATGTCTTGTGCCACGTCGACCAAACGGCGTGTGAGGTATCCGGCGTTGGCTGTTTTCAAAGCCGTATCGGTCAAACCCTTACGTGTACCGTGAGTGGAGATAAAGTATTCCAACACGTCGAGACCTTCACGGAAGGACGACTTAATTGGAAGCTCGATCAGTTCCCCCTTCGGGTTACTCACGAGACCCTTCATACCGACCACCTGGGTGAGCTGACCAACCGAACCACGCGCACCGGAGTCGATCATGGAAGCGACTGGACCTGTCTTGTTCAGCGATTCTTTGCTGAGCTTCTGGATCTTATCCTTCATATCCGACCAGGTCTTGATGATTTGCTGGTAGCGTTCTTTTTTCGTGAGCAACCCTTCCTTATATTGCTCTTCAATTTCGACCGCTTTCTTTTCCCCTTCTGCAATGACTTCGTCCTTCATGACGACTGGCAGATCTCCAATACCGTAGCTGAACCCTGATTTCGTAATGTAGTAGAAGCCCATCTCTTTCACTTCGTCCAAGAAACGAGCGGTACGTTCAAAGCCGCGAAGCTCTGTCGTCTTACGCACAATTTCGGCAAGCTTCTTTGTTCCAACTGCTTCGTTGATGTACCCAATTTCTTTCGGGAATAGACGATTCAAGATGATGCGTCCAGCCGTCGTTTCGACCAACCCCTCTTCTTGACGGACACGCGTTTTGATCTTTTCACGAATCGAGATCTTCCCAGCCTGGAAGAGATAAATC
>CAZRDS010000096.1:1443-2314 GCA_964598895.1 uncultured Gammaproteobacteria bacterium
TCAGCCGACGCAATAAGCTTCACTTTTCCATCAGCAGGCTCAACCATCGTCGTCATGTAATACGCCCCCCATGAAATATCTTTTCCTGGGTTAGCCACTGGATCACCGGTCGCAGGCTTAAGCAAGTTCTTAACCGAGAGGAGCAAGTTCTTCGCTTCCCAACGTGCTTCTTCAGTAAGTGGCACGTGAACAGCCATCTGGTCTCCATCGAAGTCAGCGTTGAAAGCTGGACAAACGAGTGGGTGAACCTGAATTGCTTTTCCTTCGATCAATTTTGGCTGGAAACCTTGGATACCCAAACGGTGCAGTGTTGGAGCGCGGTTCAAGAGCACAACTGCATCTTCAGCGATCTGTTCCAAGATATCCCACACTTCCGCGTGATCACCTTCGATGTAGCGGTTCGCTGAACGAATGTTATGTACAATCTCGCGCTTGATGAGCTGGGCAATGATAAATGGCTTGAAAAGCTCAAGAGCCATCGTCTTTGGCAATCCACACTGGTGAAGTTCAAGCGTTGGACCAACCACAATCACGGAACGGCCAGAGTAGTCGATACGCTTTCCAAGCAAGTTCTGACGGAAGCGACCCTGTTTTCCTTTGAGCACATCCGCCAAGGACTTGAGCTGACGCTTCTTCCCAGTCGCAGCGATGACCGTCTTCGAGTGACGAGCGCCGTTGTCGATGAGGGCATCGACTGCTTCCTGCAACATGCGCTTTTCGTTACGCACGATCACTTCTGGGGCATTCAATTCTTCCAAACGCTTCAAGCGATTGTTGCGGTTGATCACGCGGCGATACAAGTCGTTCAAGTCAGACGTGGCAAAGCGACCACCATCAAGAGCAACCATTGGGCGCAAGTCTGGTGGGATAA
>CAZRDS010000097.1:0-2112 GCA_964598895.1 uncultured Gammaproteobacteria bacterium
TTGCTTTGTTTCGTTTGAAAATGCTGTCCACTTAGATGAATATATTAGTGGATGCTCGGAGCGCACGCCGCATGCATGGGGACATGCTCGTCTAGCATAAAGATCGCTTCGTGTGGTATATGGTTGGATGAATATCGAATGAAAGAGCGTGAATATGATTCAAAAATTCGGAACGCACAAGCGGGTTCAGCCATCCAAAGTTATTTTTACTCCGGCTCCGGTCGACATGGATGCCGATCTCATGAGTGACTTTCTTGGAACCGATTGGGCGAGGTATATCCTCCGGCAGCATCCTCGTTTGAAGACGGCCGCTGCGGAAAAGGATGGCGTTACACGAAAGAAGTTGGTGATGGAGTATCTCACGAAGGCGCAACGCAATAATTTGATCCGTCAAAAGGCAGCCTGTAAGAGGTTTTCCATCAGTTGGAAGAAGGGCGGGGAGGCTGCACTAAGACAGGTGGCAGAGATCATTGGAGCTGATTGGCCGGAAGAGCCACGTGTGATTGTTGCCTTTGTATCGATGAATCCAATCTGTCCACGCTTTTTAGAGTCATGGAGCTTTAGCATAGGTATCAACTATCGTCGTGCGAGTACGGTTCGTCGTATTGTTGCGCATGAAGTCAGTCATTTCCTTCATTTTCGCCGCCTATTTGGTTCGCAATCAAATATCGATCGATCGACGTTTGAAGCGCCACATTCTCGCTGGCTCGCCAGCGAGCTCGCCGTTGTACCGCTGTTGAATGATCCACGCGTTCAACAGTTCATTGGTGAAAAAGAGAAGCCTTATCCCGAACATCGTAAGATAAGAATTGATTCACAGTCTTTGCCATCCATCGTTCATAAACAATACCGCCACTACGTCACAAAGAACCACGATTACCCAGCGTTTATCAAAATGATTACCGCATACTCCGTCTGAATTTCAAAAAAGAGGGTGGGATAGAGGCGGCTGAAGGGGACCTATCGCCAGCAGGAGAGAAAGATAATTGACTATGTGTGATTGCTGGATTGTGAGGCGGAATAGAGTATGAGTACAGATCGTTGCGTTGTGTCATTTTGGAAAAGTTCGGACATCTCTCTAATGTATCCAGAAGTATCCGTAAATATCGAGAATTTTGCTACACCCTTCCTATGAATATCTTCCCACGTAAACCAAAGACGACGCCGGGTGCATATTATTTTGGAGAGTTCAACGAATCACCCCTGGCCCCATTTAGTATTTCTCTTGCAACGATGGACGAATCGTTTGCAGGGGAGAAGCGACATTATCATACGGAGAATCAAAAAGCGTTTTTAACGCTTGAAGGTGAAGGGGTCTTGAATGTGAATGGTGAGGAGGTCATTCTGCGTCCAGAAGAGATGATTCATATTGAGCCGAATGAGGTTCATTTTGTCTCACGGGTCACGAAGGCGCCCTTGAAGTGTGTTGTGATCGCATCTTCAAAGTTGAATGACAAGCGTGTTGTAGATTGAGATGCGATTCGTTAGGCTAGATGCAACAACGCACCCGAAGCAAGTTTGCGCAGAGGGCGCGTGTTGCCGCGAGTGCGGTGAAGAAAGTGCCACGACTCGAACAGAAATGAGTCAGTGGAAATGATAGATGACCGATAAACCAACCATAACGAGCATGGCGAGCACGGCGATCGCGAGGTAGCGCGGCTGAGTGACGCTCGACGGTGGGGTCGGTGCGACCACGGGAGGGCGATCTTCGCCACTCAGTGTGCATTCGAGCACTTTCTGAAGATCTGCTACGGATGCGTACTGTTCGTTGCGATCGGCAGCGAGTCCACGTTTGATGATATCCCAGGTATCATCCGCCAGATCCTTTCGCGGCGGCAGGACTTTTGAACGAATCGCTCGCATAACGTCCTCTGCCTGCTCTTGCGGATAGGCGTGTGTGCCCGTCAGCATGAGATAGAGAATGGCAGAGATGCTCCAGGCTTCATCTCGGCTATCCGCCCGCGAGGAATTTTCAGCGTGATGGGGGCTTGCGTAAGCGGGAGTGCCCATGAACCGACCGGGACTGGTATGCGTTCGTCTTCTGCGTGAGGGCGGGATTGAGATTCCGAAATCTAATACCCGTATACTCCCTTTACCTCGCTCAAGCACGTA
>CAZRDS010000098.1:0-2062 GCA_964598895.1 uncultured Gammaproteobacteria bacterium
GTGCTCTATTAAGCGCAAATTATGGGCAACGGTTGTTGAGAATGGACTTTTACAACCTAACCTACTCAGTCTGTCTGGAAGTACCAGATGGATTGCAAGCATTGTAAACGAACAACGTTCACAAAGGGGGTCTATCATGCGAACAAATCGTTCAGCAACTTCTGTCGCAGTCTTCGGCTGGGAAATGTACCTTATCGGCCAAATCATGGCCCTGCGGGCTATTTTTCTCACCCGGTACAACGCCTTGAAATTTGCAGCACATCGCATGATCACACCTGTGCTACTCAAAGCACAAGCGATCCTTAACCCGATTACGGCTCGCCTGGAAGACCGGCTGTTTACCGCAACTTCGCCAATCGTCACCGCGTGGGATAGAATCGCGCCTTCCATCATTCGAATGAGCATGGCGATCATCAAGCCGCTAGAGCGCATAGCCAAGGGGCTGAGCGAAACCTTTGGACTAAAGGCACAAAATCAAAAGAAGTTGCCTGATTCTCCTGAGGAGAAAAAGGCAGGACATCCCGCCCAACTCTACATCATGTTTTTCGCAGAGATGTGGGAACGTTTTGGCTTTTACCTCATGATCGCGGCGTTCGTGCTCTACCTTACTAAGCACTTTGGCCTGAGCAAGGCTCAAGCGAGCATGATCTACGGGGTCTTCAACGCCCTCGTTTATCTTACTCCGCTTCCCGGCGGCTACCTGGCCGACAAGCTTGGAAAGCGTCTTCCGCTCGTAATTGCAGGAACCGCCATAATGGGAACAGGCTACTGTGTGATGGGTCAAGGAGAGCTTTGGCAGGCATACGCCGGTGGAATTGCGGTCATTATCGGCAACGGGCTTTTTAAGTCCAATGCCTCGAATATCGTCGGCGACCTGTACTTGCCTGGCGATCCGCGGCGCGACGCAGCGTTCTCGATCTATTACATGGGCATCAACATCGGTGCATTTTTCGCACCGCTGGCTGTTGACTACGTACAACCACGGTGGGGCTGGGGTGCAGCGTTCAATTGCGCAGCCGTTGGTATGATCATCGCTTTTCTAACACTCATCCTGTTCCGAAAATTGCTTTCAAAGGCAGGTCCAGTGATGGCGACTTTTGTTGCCGAACATCTGGAAAGCCTGGAAGATCGCAGGACGGCACGCAATAAAATCCTCGCCATCTTACTCATGTCCGCGATCGTGATTTTCTTCTGGATGGCCTTCCATCAAAACGGCAACGTACTGAGCTTCTGGGCCGACAACCATACTGGCCTCTTCGTCATCCCGGTTATCGCTTATACGGTCGGCCCATTCTTCTACAACAGCGTGAATCCTTTCTTCATCGTCACGCTGACGCCAATTCAGAATCGGTTCTACGCGTACCTACGTGAGCACAAGCTCGAGCCTTCGACTCCGATGAAAATCGGTATCGGCATGGCTCTTACCGCACTATCGTACACCATCATGATCGTAGCTTCTCTTGCTGGAGGCAACACAGGCAAGGTCAGTGCCTGGTGGTTGATCGCGTGCTATTTCACCATCACGGTGGGCGAGCTTCATCTTTCGCCTATGGGCTTGTCGATGGTATCGAAGATGGCTCCTTACGGAAAAAAAGGTCTGATGATGGGTGTGTGGATGTTGTCGACCTGCTTCGGCAACCTGCTGTGCGGTCTGGTAGGTAACATGTTCTGGACGAAGATTCCGAACCATCAATTCTTTATCATCTTGGTGGTGACCTCGGCGATTTCGACCGCCGCCCTCCTTCTTTCGCTATCCTTCCTCAAGAAGGTGGTGCCAGAAAACCCCACAGACAAGCGCGGACCATCTTCACCAGATTCGTCTTCAGCGGAAACTAATAAGAAGACCGACGATGAGTCTGGTAAGGAGATTGTAGGTAGCCTTCAAGTCAAAGCAGCACAGAAACCTGCTGATGAAGACCAGGAGCTCCACGACCTGATCTGCGCCCGCGCAATAGGTCCGAGCAAAACCTAATCAATCTGCGCTTTCCCCAAGCGCACCAAAAACCCAAAGCGACCCTCTCACCCCCGCTCGTGAGACGGTCGCTTTTTTATTTCTGTTTAT
>CAZRDS010000099.1:0-1548 GCA_964598895.1 uncultured Gammaproteobacteria bacterium
GCTTAGAAGGCTACTGCACGATCCATTGTGCTATCGGGACGTCGATGTCGCCTCGTCTGCTTATCTTGCGTCAGAAGAGTATCGTCATGCTATGCTTTAGGCAATATGACCCCCTCTACACGTCGTAAACTGGGCTTGACCCTTATTATCCTTCCGCCGGTGGCTGTTATTGGATCGATCATTCTATTCGCGATTGCGAACTTCGTTATTTCAACACTCACTGTTACGACAATGAGCGGTGGTGGAGACGGGGGAGGCCTGCTTACAGCGGGTCGTGTAATTAATGTACTGTTAGGCTTCCTTGGCATGATTGGAATGATCGGATTCATTACCGCCTTACCGATCGGTCTGTTTCTCTTCTTCTCAACCCCGAAGGACCAAGCGCCTCCACAGGCGCCAACCGTTCCACCTCAAGTCTAATCTCTTCGTTGACAGCCTATTGGCTTATCCCTAGCCTACTCTCATATGTCATTCTTTCTCATTATTCTTTTCTGGGTGGTTGTTTTCATCATCTTCGTGTCGTTACGTCAGGTGAACCAATTCGAGCGTGGAGTAAAGTTCACGATGGGAAAATTTTCCGGTCTGGTTGATCCAGGTTGGAAGATCGTTCTCCCTATTTTCCAAGGAATGACGAAGGTGGATATTCGTACAAAAGCGGTCGAAGTTCCTTACCAGGACGCCATCACGAAAGACAACGTTTCCTGTAAGATCAACGCCGTTTTGTACTACCACGTTGTTGATGCTGTACGTTCGGTGATCGAGGTTGAGAATGTTTGGTACGCGATTTCACAGCTTGCACAAACCACGATGCGTAACGTCGTTGGTGAACTCACGTTGGATGAACTACTCTCAGAACGTGACCAGGCCTCGATTCGTATCAAAGAACTCGTTGCACAGCATGCTGGAAACTGGGGGATTGAAGTTCAGGGAGTGGAGTTGAAAGATATTTCCTTGCCAGAAGAAATGCAGCGTACGATCGCAAAACAAGCCGAAGCTGAACGTGAACGTCGCGCGGTGATCATCAGCTCTGAAGGTGAAGTTGCAGCTGCGGAAAACCTTCGCCATGCTGCGGAAATTCTCTCAAGCAACCCAGGCGCTCTTCACTTGCGCACGTTGAACTCGATCAACGATATCTCGAGTGATGCCTCAAACACGGTCGTCTTCGCCATTCCTCTCGAAGTGCTCCGCGCTTTTGAAGGATTAGGGAAGCTGACGAATAAAATGACTGATAAGATGTAATCAGGTATTGCCAAGAAAGGCTCTGAGTAGAGAGAAAAAACCGGTAAAACCCGGTTTTTTCTTTTCCAAAAAGTAGGGAAAGGCTGATTGACAAGAATAACAAAATATGCCAACCTGGCGCGTTACAAAGTAAATGGGTTGATCGAGCTCGGACCAAGGACGACGTTTCTTTCTCGCGAAGAATGAAACGCACTCCTCGGCCCGATAAACCGAGTGGAGCTCCATTCCGGAGCGTCAGAGGAGAATCCCCATGGCCACGAATCTTCATGTGCGCTGTCTGGTCGCGGTATTCGGCGGAAACAGCGTGGT
>CAZRDS010000099.1:1627-1841 GCA_964598895.1 uncultured Gammaproteobacteria bacterium
CTGCGCGCTCGTTCTCTCGCAGGTACCGCCTGTCGGGCGGAAGGTCTTCCTCGTAGCAACGAAGTTCGACAGGCGGTACCGTACCGACGGCGAGGGGAAGACCCGTATCTTCACCACTTCTGTGGTTAAGGTCGATACCAGTGAAGGGGTGGACGTCGCGTCCGCACAGGTCCTCGTGGGAGACCTTCATGAGATGGTGATGTCGGACGGCGTG
>CAZRDS010000100.1:0-1824 GCA_964598895.1 uncultured Gammaproteobacteria bacterium
GGATCGATTTGAGTAAAGACACGCTCGCCTTGCAGCGTATTAAGGATGCGGCGGAGCGTGCCAAGATTGAACTCTCGACCGCACTTGAAACGGAAATCAACCAACCGTTCATCACGAGCGACGCGACAGGACCAAAACACTTGTTGATTAAGATGAAGCGCTTGGATTTGGAGAAGCTTGTGGGAGACTTGGTGGAAAAATCGCTTGAGCCGTGTCGCAAAGCCTTGGCGGATGCCAAGCTCACCGCCTCGCAGATCAATGAGGTCGTGCTTGTTGGTGGGATGACTCGCATGCCGCTCGTAATTCAGACTGTTGAAAAGTTCTTCGGGAAGAAATCCAATGCTTCGATGAACCCAGATGAGGTCGTGGCGATTGGTGCCGCGATTCAGGCAGGAAACTTGCAAGGAGATATCAAAGGAGAGCTCTTGCTTCTCGATGTCACGCCACTCTCTCTTGGTCTTGAAACGCTCGGAGGTATTGTTGATAAGGTGATCGAACGCAACACGACAATTCCTTGCGAGAACAAAAAGATTTACTCGACCGCTGCGGATGGTCAGACTTCCGTTGAAGTACATGTTCTTCAAGGCGATCGTGAAATGGCAAGTGATAACCGTTCTCTTGGAAAGTTTACCCTCTCCGGAATCCCCACGGCTCCTCGTGGCGTCCCACAAATCGAGGTCGCCTTTGCGCTCGACGCGAACGGTATTCTTTCTGTGAAAGCGAAGGACAAGGCTACGGGCAAAGAACAACAGATTACGATTACCGCTTCGACCAACTTGAGCAAAGATGAAGTCGAAAAGATGCGCAAAGAAGCTGAAGCGCACGCCGAGGAAGACAAGAAGCGCCGCGAGTCGATCGAAGTGAAGAACATGGCGGAAACGATGATCTACACGACAGAGAAAATGATGAAAGAAGCGGGTGAAAAAGCCTCAGCCGATGATAAGAAAGTCGTTGAAGAGAAATTGGAAGCGTTGAAGAAGATCAAAGATGGCGAAGATCTCGACGCGATCAAGAAAGCCTCCGACGAACTCGCCGACGCGGCCCAAAAAATTGGTGCCGCCATGTACCAGCAATCTGGCGACCAGGCTGCCCCAGCCGGTGATTCGCAGCCCGGAGTGGATGCAGCTACTTCAGGCGACTCCGCCACCCCTTCCGACTCCGCCCCGGAGACCAAATAAGAAAAAAGAGTACGAAGTTGGGAATGGGTAGGTCGTAGCCACTGAGCACTGTTTGAGCCTCAATGAACGCAGTGAATGACGCAGAACATCCAAGCGCACAGATCCGATGTATTGATTCTGTGCGCTTGAATCCTAAGCGTGAGTTGCACAGGAAGCGAAGGCTTACTCATTCCCAACGAAGTACATCCATCTATGAACATTCAAGCCCCCGAGGGCGTTCTCTCCGGCAAGTATGCTAACCAAATGCAGGTATCTCATACTCCGGAAGAGTTTGTATTAGACTTCATCTGCGCCTTCCCTCCCGCGGGTGAGCTTGCATCTCGTTTAGTGGTGAGTCCGCGTCACATGAAGCGCATTCTTCGGGCTCTCGCTGAAAATGTTTCGCTCTATGAGCAGCATCACGGTGCCATCCAAGAAGCCGATGAACCCAAGCTCCTTGCGGGCAGTTAATATATTATCTCATGGCTAAAGATTATTATTCCGTTCTAGGGGTTGCGAAAGGTGCTTCTGATGATGAAATTAAGAAGGCCTATCGTAAACTCGCGCACCAACATCACCCCGACAAAAGCGGCGGTGATGATAAGCGTTTCAAAGAGGTAAACGAAGCCTATCAGGTCTTGGGTGACGCTAAAAAACGTCAGACCTA
>CAZRDS010000101.1:0-1577 GCA_964598895.1 uncultured Gammaproteobacteria bacterium
GGGCGTGCCACCCGATAGGATCAATGCCGGCCAGTTTGCAGTATTTCAGTAAACGATTTCTGGCAGCCTCATGTCGAATCCAGTGGCCATCACGATGAAAGACGATGGGGGATTGACGATCAAGTTTGCGTAATCCCATGACCGTACGCTGTGTGAGTGGAATAGTTCGGATGCGGTTATTCTTTGGTGCCCCGATTCGGCCACGTACATTTGATTGTTGGACGCAGATGGAAGAGTTTTGATCGTCCAGATTGACGCTTTGCCATTCCAGACCAGCCAGCTCGGAAAAGCGCATACCGGTATCAAACGCCGTGATACACATTGCTTTGAAGACGCCTTCTGGCATGACTTGGAGCAACCTTTCTTCCTGAGCCTTGGTTAAGAAGGAAAAACGGCTCGGAGGGGTCTTTAAGAGGGCGATACGTGGAATGGATTCAATCTCACCCCATTCTTGAGCGATGACCAGACAACGGCGAAGAATGGCAAGTTGATTGTTGATGGTCTTGGGTGCCAATCCCTGAGCCTGTTTTTTGGCTTTATAGACCTCGATCTTTTGCGAAGTGATCTCTTTTAGGGGAATATGGCCAAAATAGGGAATCAGGTGTTTTTTGAGGGCATGTCGCTTATTATCTTGCTCAGACCCTCGATTGTTTACTTGTACGTAATTCGTCATCCATTCCTCGGAGAACTGTTGGAGGGTTTTAGATGCGATATGTTTTAATCGTAGATTTTTATGAAGTTCCTGAGGGGATTCACCGCGTCCCAGTCTGCTACGGAGCTGTGCTTCAAACGCATTAGCTCCAGCACGGCTGTTTTCAGGTGATCGTTCACGGATGCGTTCGCCGTGATAGCGAAATGCCGCCCACCAGGTGTTACGAAATTGTGTTGCACTCATATTTGTTTCATCTTTTACCTACGGCATCGATCTTCCCCTGGGCGATGTACGCCTCCACATCCCTCCGCTCAAAGCGGAGAGAACCGGAGAGCCTGAAAAAGG
Source organism: uncultured Gammaproteobacteria bacterium (assembly GCA_964598895.1). GTDB lineage: Bacteria > Patescibacteriota > Patescibacteriia > 2-12-FULL-60-25 > 2-12-FULL-60-25 > JAGOTP01. The sequence continues at coordinate 998 of CAZRDS010000101.1, forward strand.
AGATCTCTCGACGCTCCACAAGCCTATAGACGCTTGTTGAGCTCAATCTGAGGAGATTGGCCAACTCTTTGGGCGTCATGAAGCGTGGGGCGCGTTCTTCGGTTGTAGGAAGAAGGCCGTTAGGCATAGTGATTTAGATTGTCGAGGTGCAACGCTGGGGACGAAAGAAAAGGGGATCACCCCGCCTCTCTCGCTCGTGGACCAACGTTGCCACTTTAACATGTGGTTTTATGGTTTGATAATTTAGTTCGTGATAAAACCGGCGCAAGCTTTTCATGGCCAGTTGGGGTTAGTTGGAAGGATTCGCATTCCCGAGGGAGAGCTTTAGCTCCCCTCGGGATGCGCAATACCCAACCCTGTAATTTTGTTTTTTATCGATTCGTGGCTTCTTTTTCCTTAAGGAGTACGAATTGATGTCTACTTCCTTTATTGTTCTAGAAAGGAATGGCGGGAGGAGTGGGCGGTGTCGTTGTGGGAACTTGAGTTTCCGCTGGAGAAGCTGTTGTCATGGGAACCGAAGCCACATTTTTACGGAATTTTTTGGTAGTGGCGTTCTGCATAATGGTTTTTTGACCGAGCA